>JAPKBO010000130.1 GCA_028823395.1 Planctomycetota bacterium
CTTCACGCGGAACATGCGCCATAGGAGGGCCAGCTCCAAGGTGCCTATAAGCAGCAAGGATGCGACCCAGGAAGCAAGAGCCAATCCCGCGAGGGCCCCCGCAAGGAGTCCATACAAGCTGGAGCGGCGAACGCGCACCAGCCCTTTCGCTTCAAGTCCACGCGCGGCGAGCATGAGCCAGCCCAGTTGAAGAAATGAAACAAAGGCGTGGTGATCCCCGTTGCCCAACCGGGAGTAGCGCACGGATGCAAAACAGAATGCGTGATAGAGACCCGCCAACAAAGCTGCGCGCGTTCCACCCAGGTACCCTGCGGCGAGCGCCACCAACAGACTGGTCAGGGCTCCTAGAACCCACGGGGCGCTGGCTACCTGGCGTTCGACGTACCGTGCCCGCGCGATCGAATCCGTCGGCGCCCATGGAGCAAGCACGGTATGTAGAACGCGTGTGTACATTCCCGGCCAGGGTATGGGTGCCCCGCCCTGACTCTCGAACTCCGGAAAAGCCAACAGAGGATCGCGAACCTGGACCCGGCCTTCATCTGCCATGGCTCGCTCAAGACGCCGCATGTGATAGTGGCTGTCAGGATCGGCGCTGAACCAGTCCACGGTTCGGGTCGGGCTCGCGGACACGCGATAACTGTTCGCCCCGCGCACCCAAAGAGAAGCGCAGAACACCAGGACCAGGGTCCCGATCAGAGCAGTGCGCGAATTCCGCGCCGGGCTCATTGACGCTGCCGCAGGAAGTGCACGCACTCTCGCGCGACCTGCCTCAGAACCTCACGTTGGTCTTCGCAACGCTGAACCCCATCAGGCAGCAGATTCCAGCCACGGTCGTAGACCTCGATATCCTTGGCGGCTGAGTCGAGAGGGATCTGAATAATACCGGAGTCCGTCCAGACGCCGACGTCCGCCCAGGCGCCCATCACACGCGCACGATCGACCGCCGGATCAAAGAGACTCTGCCCAAGAGAGTAGCCCGCACTCAGTGCCGGATCGGCCCCGAGGCACTCGAGCAGGGAGTTCGAGATATCGACGTGGCTCGTGGGACGATCCTCCTGACCCGCCTCGATGCCGGGCCCGCGCATGTAGAAGGGAACCTCCATCTGCTCGGGACTGAAGTTGCTGGTGTGGCCCCAATACCCGTTCTCGCAAAACTCCTCGCCGTGGTCGCCGGTCACGACCACCAAGGTCTCCTCGCCCAAGCCCGCTTGTTCGAGCGCGTCCAGGATCTGCGTCGCCGTCTGGTCAGCATGCACTACGGAGTTCATGTAGGTGTTCTTGACCTTTTCGCGCAGGGCCACGAGCTCCGGCCCATCGGTAGTGATACCCAACTGCACGTAGTTCAACTTCTCGATCGTCGGCTGATGGGGCCCGCCCGGGTTGTAGTAGGGCTGGTGCGGCGCATCGAGCAAGATGAAGCAGAAGAATGGATTTTCGCTCGAACGCTCCCCCATCCAATCGGTAAAGGCCTCAGCCACAAAACGGTCCTTCTTGTAGGAAATGCGCGAGAGCTCCTCGCCCTCTGCATCCTCGAAGCGGTCCACGACGTCCTCATCCGCCATGCCCGACCAGGCCGTGGGGCGGAACTCTGGGAAGTTCATAGAGGCCGCAGAGAACACGCGCCGCTCATAGCCCGCCTCGCCGAGGGCATCCATGAGCACGGGACTCGCATGCTCCGCCAGGGCCTTAAACCAATAGGACCCGTGCAAGCCGTAGAGCATGCTGAAGAGGCCAAAGCGGGTGCCGTTGCCGCCGGAGATGTGGTTACTAAACACTCGTGCGTCTTGGGAGAAGGCGTGCAAGCCCGGGGTCAATTCGGGGTTGAACATGTCCCGCCGCCATGAATCGAGCACGACGACCAGAATGTTGGGGCGCGGGCCATCGGCCGGCAGGACAGGGCGCGTGTGCGGGTAGTCCAACTCCGCGGACTCGGGCATCACCTGCAAGAGGGGCGGGCCACCGGACTCGCCCTCCAGGAAACGTGAGAGATTCGCACGGGGGTATAGAGGGAGGGGTCGGGCCGCCATCTTCAACTCCCAGTCGCCGCGGATATCCGCGGCGGCGTAGACACTCTTTTCCAGTCCCACAACGGGCAACAGGAAGAGGAGCAGCACCACGCGCGGCTGCAGTAAAAGGCGGGTGCCGAACCCAAGGTTCCTGCGCCGGATCAGGTCCGCCAAGAACCAACTCCAACTCCAGTACAAGAGGCTCGCTCCCACCAGGAAGATCATGGCCACCAAGCCCCAAACAGGTAGACCCAAGTGCACTGCATCCGCCGAACCTGGGGTGAGCGCCACGTTGAGTACCGCCCCGTCAAAGTGGCGGCCTAGGAGGCGCCAGATAATCGTGTCCGTGTAGAGCAGGGCGAGAAAAAAGATGCCCACTCCCGATTGGAGAAATCCGACTAGCCGCGGACGCTCGACGCTGCGATGCAGAAGCCCGAAAATCAAACCCACAGGCAGAGAGAGGATGGCAACCGAGGAGAGCAAGGCCAGGCCCACGTAGAGGCGCGTCCATGGAGAGGAGGCCTCGGGCAACCGATACAACCAACCCGATCCAACGATGGCGCCGGCTAGGACACAAAGGACCCAGAGCTGGAAGCTGGCCTGGGCGATGAGCCTGCGGGTGGGATAGGGACCTGAGGTGGACACGGCGGGAATTGGAGTGGCTAGGGCGCGAGCGGACGGTGGAGCGGCGATTATTCTCGAATCGGAGCCGCGCTCCTATCCGAGTCAATGGGGGAGAATAGCCGCCCATTTCACAAAAAGCTCCCCCAGCCGCTGACTCGGAGCCCCCACTCCGGTCCCAGGGCCACCCCGGGCTTGCCTGTAAGCCGCAGGGGCCGTATCTTCCGCGACCGATCCGCTCGCCACCCGCGCGTGTGCGATCTAGGCCGGAGAGGTGGCAGAGCGGCCGAATGCGCCACATTGCTAATGTGGTGTCCCTTTACGGGGACCCCGGGTTCGAATCCCGGCCTCTCCGCCATTCCATGCCGCAAACAGCACCTCCCCACGACGCTCCCTCCAGGCCCCTCCGGAATTGGCGACAGCTACTCCCGGGCCTACTGTGCGGTGCAGTTCTCCTGTGCAGTTGCCGCACCCGGCGCGTCCTTGCCGTGGAGTCGGTCCCCCCTGGAGCGCTGGTGCGCTTCGACGAGGAGATCATCGGGCACACCCCTCTAGAGCACGAGTTCGTGCACTACGGCAAGCGTCGCTTGACTCTTTACCTGCCCGGTTATCACACCTGGTCAGAGCGCCTCGATCTGACCCCTCCCCTGCGGGCACGCTTTCCCTTGGACGTGATTTCGGAGCTACTCATCCCCTTGGGTCGCACCGACCGCCGCCCCTACCACGTGGAGCTGCAAAAAGACCGCGGAGAGGAAGACGGAGACCAAGTCCGGGTGGACACCTTCCTTGAGCGGGCCTGGGCGCGTCGAGCGGCCAGTGGCGAAGCCGACGAGAAACCGAACTCCAAGCCCATCGACGGATGTCCGTAAAGCAGCGCTTCCAGGATTCCAAGGTAACCGTCATGGGCTTTGGCCTCTTCGGAGGCGGAGCATCGACAGCACGCTGGTTGATGGAAGCCGGTGCGCGGGTAACGATCACAGACATGCACACGGCCAAGCAGTTGGCACCTTCCATAGAAGCGTGGGACGCCGACCCACCCGACGGCGATCCGCCCGTCTGGGTCCTCGGCGAGCACCGCGAAGAAGATTTCACCGGAGCCGACTGGGTGGTGGCCAATCCTGCCGTTCCCCCGGGTCATGAGATGCTCGTCGCAGCACACGGCGCTGGAGCGAAGGTGACCTCCGAGATGGAGCTGTTCCTGGAAACCTGCGCGGCACGGCTAGTGCTCATCACCGGAACCCAAGGCAAGAGCTCCACAGCACACATCCTCGCGGGACTGCTTGAACGCTCGGGCCATTCGGTGGTGCTGGGAGGCAACATCGGCCGCTCTCTACTTATGGGCGCAGCCGAACTGGCGGAGGACACTATTGCCGTAGTAGAGATCTCCTCCTACCAGTTAGAGGCCCTGTCCGAAGGAACGGGCCGGGGACGAGCTGAAATCGTCGCCATCACCAACGTCCTTGCCGACCACCTCGAGCGCCACGGCTCGGTCGCCGCCTACGGGCGGGCCAAGGCCCGCATCCTGGAGCAACTGGGCCCCAAGGGGGTAGCCTTCCTCCCCGTCAGTCTGGTCCAAAGCCCCCGCTATCAAGTCCAGGCCGACTGCTTCGTCCGCACTCACTCGCGCACAGCCGGGGACTGCCGGATCGTTGAAGGTCGCTTTCGAGCCGACGAGTTGGACCTAGGAGCCGTCGACAACCTGACCCTGCCGGGTGCGTTCCAAGAGGACAACGCCCTCCTCGCCCTCGGCATGGCCAGTGAGTTGATGTGCGAATCCGAAGACCTGGCTAGAAGCCTGGGCCAGATCGAGGGGCTCGACCACCGCATGCAATCACTAGGCTGGATCGAGGGCATACACGTCGTGGACAACGGAGTTTCGACCACCCCCGATTCCACCTTGGCCACGCTGACGAGTGTTTCTGAGCCGTGCACCTTGATGCTCGGTGGGCAAGCCAAGAAGGACTTGAGCTGGAACGAGCTGGCCCGCCAGGTCAAGGCACGCGGGACGCGAGTCGTAACCTATGGCGCCTCGGCTCAGCAGATTCACTGGGCCCTACTTCAGGCCGGAGCTGAGGCCTGGGTGGAAACCAACCTTGAACAGGCAACCCACCGCGCACAGGAGGAGACTGCCGAAGGGGGCACTCTCCTGTTCTCTCCGGCCTGCGCCTCGTTTGACGAGTTCCTGAACTTCAAGGAACGGTCCATGGCCTTCCGCTCTTACCTGCGAGGCTACAAGTGAAACCCCTCTTCGAATGTAACGACACCAACCTGGATCGAGTGCTGGCCGAGTTGGCCCCCTACCTACGTGGCCTGCTTGAGAATGGCGTAAGGCGCGCTCTGTGGTTGCACGCCGACCAGGTCCATCTGGAGCACGTCCTCGGAGCTACAGTGGGAGACGAAGACAGCGCGGCAGGACAGGTGATTGAGCACGCTTTTGCCGACCCCGAAACCCTAGACATGGAACTACTGGCCCTCTCACCCGGATTGATGGTGGTCGGTGCCAAGTCCGTACTGCCCTTCTCTTCTGAAGCGCTCACGGTCTTGAGACGAGCCCGGGCCAAGGCCCTAGATCAGGGCTTAGAGCAAATAGGGTCGGCGGATCTGGCAGAGGCCTGCGCCGAGGCCCTCCCCCAAGCGGTGCGGGATGCGCTGGTCGAGCCCACCTGGACCCAAGACCTCAGCGACCAAGTCGTGGAAGCCCCATCACGACTGAATCCGGATGGACACCTATTTCAAGGCCTCTCGGAAACCGCCAAGCGCTCCCTCGTGCGCGCATGCCGCAGTGCACACGGTAGGAAAGAGCGTTCGATTACATCCTTGAGTCTGCTCTTGGCAACCCTGGAAGAAGACTCCGCCCTGCGATCCGCTAGCGGCTGGAATCCGTCAAAAATCCGGTCCACCTTGGGCGGCCAGACACCACCCGTTCCGGCCCCGCAGGAACGAGCGATGAAGCCCTCCCCCACTCTGGCCGCCCTGCTGGGGCGCCTCCCAAAGGGAGCTGACAGCCTCGACTTCCTAGCCGCCTCCCTGGAGGGCGCGGAGGAGGAAGTGGCGGCCTGCTTCGGGCGTCACCGCATAACGCCGGACCTGGTGAAACGGTCACGCGGGGCCTTTCGGGACCCCTCGGGATCTCCACCCGAATCTGTATGTTGACGGACCCGCCGAGGAGTCCTATAGAAGTAGACAGACGCACGCCGCCAGCGGCGTCCAAGCCCCATGCTCTGCCCAACCCATGCTCTGCCCAAGCTGTAACAAGAACATTGCGACGGTCCACGTCTATGAGGTCGAGGACTTCGTCGGACCTGGGGACAGCCGCAACAAAATGGCGATCCACCACCTGTGTGAGGTCTGTGCCCAAGGATCGGGCCTTGCCACCGGTATGCCTGGTGGCCTGATGCAGAGCATGGCAGGCACCCAATTGTGGAATCTGATCAAGGGCAGCCCCATCAAGATGCAGGTCACCCATAAGGGCGGGCCGCCAAGCCTGACCTGTGAGGAGTGCGGCATGACCCTCGTCGAGCTGCAACGCAAGGGACGGGTGGGCTGCGAACGGGACTATGAATTATTCGCCCAGTATCTCGGGGAAGTGCTGGCACGCATGCACGGGGCGGACAAGCACGTTGGCCGGCTGCCAGGGGTGGATGAGGCCGAGGCCTCGAACCAGGAGCACCTGAGCGACCTTCAACGGGCTCTGGAACTCGCCATCCGCAAGGAAGACTACGAGGCGGCCGCTGACCTGCGGGACGAGCTGGCCCAGGCCGGGGACGGCCTCGAGCCCTCTGGTGGCCCCGAAGACCCTAAATAGGGCTCGGACAGACGCCTCGCAGATTATCCTCCCCATTTGCCTCCGCATTCGCCTCCGAAGACCGCAGCAGCAGGTAATCCTAGCCTCAAGCCCCTAAATGTTGCACCCTGATGGCCCCTGAGGCCTACTCAGCGGCACCCTATGGGGAAAAAGCCCCCCCAAGGCCCGGAATGCCGGAACGGGAATAAACCTTCGGGCCCACAAGTCCGAAAGATAGCTATCCAGACCCGGCAGCCCTCACCTTCGACCCCTATTCGAATCCAACCATGTTTGATCGCTTCACGGACCGCGCCAAGAAGGTCATGAACCTTGCCCGTCAGGAGGCTCAAAGGTTCAACCACGAGTACCTCGGCACCGAACACGTCCTACTGGGCCTCGTCCAGGAAGGCAGTGGAGTCGCAGCCAACGTCCTCAAGAACATGGGGATCGAACTGGACAAGATCCGCATGGAGGTCGAGAAGATCGTCAAGACCGGCCCCTCCATGGTGACCATGGGGCAACTGCCCTTCACCCCGCGCGCCAAGAAGGTGCTCGAGCTGTCGATGGAAGAGGCCAGCAACCTAGGCCACAACTACATCGGCACCGAACACCTGCTGTTGGGCCTGATCAAAGAGAACCAGGGCATTGCCGCCCAGGTGCTCTTGAACCTGAACGTGAAACTCGAAGACGTGCGCGAAGAAGTGCTCGACTTCCTGGGAGCCGATGGCTCCGAAGAGGATGATGACGATAGCACCATCGGCACCGAAGAAGGCGCCGGCCCCGCTAGCAAGAGCAAGACTCCAGCCCTGGACTCCTTTGGACGTGACCTGACCGAGCTGGCAAGCGAGGGCAAGCTGGATGCGGTCATCGGACGCGCCGACGAGATCGAGCGCGTGATTCAGATCCTCTCGCGCCGCACGAAGAACAACCCCGTCCTGCTCGGTGAGCCGGGCGTGGGTAAGACGGCCATTGTCGAGGGACTGGCCCAGGACATCATCGAAGGCACGGTCCCTGAGATTTTGCGCGGCAAGCGCATTGTCGTCCTCGACCTGGCCTTGATGGTCGCTGGCACCAAGTACCGCGGTCAATTCGAAGAGCGCATCAAGGCCGTGATGACGGAAGTGCGTCGCGTCAAAGACGTCGTGCTGTTCATCGACGAGCTCCACACCCTTGTGGGTGCAGGCGGCGCAGAAGGCGCTATCGACGCCTCAAACGTCCTCAAGCCCGCCCTGTCCCGGGGTGAGATCCAGTGCATCGGCGCTACGACCCTCGATGAGTACCGCAAGCACATCGAGAAGGACGGAGCCCTTGAGCGGCGCTTCCAGTCGGTCAACGTGGAACCCCCCACCCCCGAGGAAGCCGTCGCCATCTTGATGGGACTCCGTGATCGCTACGAAAGCCACCACCGCATCGTCTACACCGACGAGGCCCTCCGCATGGCCGTAGAGCTCTCCACGCGCTACATCAACAACCGCTTCCTTCCCGACAAAGCCATCGACGTCATGGACGAGGCGGGCGCGCGCGTCCGTATCAAGTCCATGGTGCCCCCGCCTGACATGCGCGAGCTCTCCAAGGAGATCTCGGGCCTCGAGCAGGAAAAGGACAACGCCGTTGCCGACCAGGACTTCGAGCTTGCCGCACAGAAACGCGACAAGGCCTACCAGCTGAAGAAGAAGAAGGAAGAGGTCCAAGCTGAGTGGCGCGAGGAGCAACAACAGAAGGAGCAGGTCGGTGAAGTCACCGCCGATGTCATCCAAGAGACCGTCTCCAAGATGACCGGAGTGCCTCTCACCCGGCTTGAGAAGGGCGAGCGCGAACGCCTGCTGCAGATGGAGAATGAGCTCGGCGCCGTGGTTATCCACCAAGAGCCGGCCATTGCATCCATCGCGCGTTCGGTGCGACGATCGCGCTCCGGCCTCAAAGATCCCAGCCGCCCCATGGGTTCATTCCTGTTCCTAGGCCCCTCGGGTGTCGGCAAGACGTACCTCTGCAAGCAGCTCGCGCAGTTCATGTTCGGCGACCCGGAGGCCGTCATCACCATGGACATGAGCGAGTACATGGAGAAGCACAACGCATCACGCCTGGTGGGAGCGCCCCCCGGATACGTGGGTTACGAAGAAGGCGGTCAGCTAACCGAAAAGGTACGCCGGCGTCCCTACTCCGTGGTGCTGCTCGACGAAATCGAGAAGGCCCACCCCGACGTGTTCAACATGCTCTTGCAGATTATGGAGGAGGGTCGCCTGACGGACTCCTTCGGAAGGCACGTAGACTTCCGCAACGTCATCCTGATCATGACTTCCAACCTCGGCTCGCAGCAAATGAAAGCGGGCGCCCAGCTCGGTTTCGGCCGTGTGCAGAAGACAGAGGTGAGCGAAGGAGACCGACGCAAGAAGCTGACGGCCGACGTAATGGTCGAGGTGGAACGACACTTCCGCCCCGAGTTCCTAAACCGTCTCGACGAGGCCATCGTGTTCAACCCGCTTTCCCACGACGACCTGTCACGCATCGTCATCTTGCAGCTCGATGAAGTACGCGCGCGTCTCAGCCAGCACTCCATCGATCTTCAGTTGACCCAGGCGGCAATCGACTTCCTGATTACCGAAGGTTTCCACGAGGACTATGGCGCGCGCCCCTTGCGGCGTGCCATTGAGCGCTACATCGAAGACCCACTGGCTGAAAAGCTACTGCGTGGTGAGTTCGAGGACTCAAGTGGCGTCTGGGCTGACAAGGCTACTAGCGAGAACTCCAAAGACGGCGCGGGTCTGGTATTCAGCCCCACCGAGCCCAGTACGCCCGAGCCCGTGGCCAGTGCGGACTGAGCCTCAAACCCAGGCCTGACCGAACAGGACCCCGCTCCAGAACACTCTGGGGCGGGGTCCTTCCTTTATCCCCAGCGCCAGGGCGACAATGCAGAGGTTGGCCGTCACCTGTAGGACTAGACTGGGTTGAACTCGGCACCTATTCCGCCATCCACTCCATCTCAAGCCATGCTGCTCCTCCTTCGATTGCTCTGTTGCCCCCTCTTCGTGGTTCTGCTGCTCACAGCCCCCGCCCTATCCCAGGACGAACCGACCGAGAAGCCCGCCGGACCGAGCCCGGAACAGATTGAGGCCGCCGTCAAGCAGCTCAAGCTGGGCTTCGAGTCCAAGGAGGTGCCCGTGCGTCTTGACGCCGTGAAGGAAGCGCTCAAGACCTCCTGTGAGGAGGTTGCCAAGGCCCTCGGGAAATACGGATTGAGAGACAAGGAGGTCAACGTAAAGCAGGCAACGATCAAGAGCCTAGGCCACATGCTGGTACCCGCGGCGCTAGAGGAGCTCCTGGACCATGGTCGCCTCGCCAAGCGTGATCTGGAGGATGACCCCGCCACCCACACACTGCTGATCAAGTCCATAGGTCGACACGATTCCGAAGAAGCCATCCCCTACCTCATCAAGGATCTGTTCTCGGTCAAAGATCGACGTGTCGTCCAGGCCCGCATCCTGTCTCTGGGCCGTGTGCGGTCGGTGGATTCGGTGGAGGCCCTGATTTCCATGAGTCGCAAAGCCGGCGGCCGACGAGGGAACAGCCCCCATGGAGAGGATCTTCGCCTAGCCCTGTGTGTCCTCACGGGCGTGGACAACGGCGCACAGAGTTCAAAATGGAGCGCCTGGTGGAACGACAACAAGAAGACGCTGGAGATTTCCAAAGACCCGGCACCACTCCCCCGCTCGCTGGCCAAGCAGTGGGACCGCTACTGGGCTGACCCCAAGGAGAAAGCCGGCGAGGGCGAGGAAGAGGGAGAGGGAGACAAGTCCAAAGATCGCAAGCGCAAGGGAAAGCCGGGGAAGGGCCAGGGGGACGACTAGGGCCTCGCCCTCAACCCGTGGCACGCATCGAGCCCGAGCCTTCCGACTTCGACCCTGAAGACTTTGATGAAAACGACCGGCAGGCGGCGTTTGCGGAAGGCGTGCAGGCCTTTGATGGTGGTCAATACCATGCCGCTCACGAGTGCTTTGAGCGCTGCTGGCTCGCCAGCGAGAGTGGCGACGCGGATTTCTACAAGGGTCTGGTGCAGGCTTCCATCTGCATGCATCACCAAAGCCGCGGCAACCTGGACGGAGCACGGCCACTGAACGTAGGGGCGCGGCGGTTGCTCGGCGCTTTCCTACCAGGGCACGAAGGCCTGGACCTCGCCCGCTTCCTAGGGGAATTGCAGGCTCACGTGCGCGGGGCGTCCGGCTCAACGCCGGTCCCACGCATGAGTCCGTCCGTTTCCTGAGCGAGTGGGTAACCGCGCTACGAGGCGCGCGTCTGGGAGTGCCCATGCACCCTCCCACCAATGCCCATCCTCAGGTCCCCTTGCACATCT
>JAPKBO010000329.1 GCA_028823395.1 Planctomycetota bacterium
TGTGGAGCAGACGACCCTGAGCCTGCCCGAGGTCATCGAGCACCTCACCCAGAACTACAAGCCGCGGGATGGCAGCGAGTCCCAGACGCCTTGGCGTCTGCGGGTGGATCTGATGGGCGAGGTACGCGACGCGGTGTTGATCCCGCCGCCCGCCAGCCTCGCGATTCCCGTCGACATCCCCAGCGCCGCCAGCAAGCCGCAGCTGCGCTTCCAGTACAGCATGACCCCTGAAGCCCAGCGGGCCGAAGGCGACGGTGCCCATGTGGATGTGATTTTTGAAGACGGGTCGGGAGTGAAGACTCCCTTGGGCCGGGTCAGCGTGGACCCACGCAACGACCGCGATCACCGCTTCTGGCTGAAGGCCAACATGGACCTGGGCCCTGTCGCCGGTCAGCAGGGCCGGATCATCTTCGCCTCGTCCGATATGGACGACGAGCCCGATCTGTTGGACACCGTGCTGGTGGCCACCCCGCGCATCGAGCCAGCCGAGCAAGTCCCCGTACCCTTCAACGTGCTTCTGATCGGTGTCGACACCCTGCGCGCCGATCACCTCTCGGTCTTCGGTTACGAGCGCCCCACCACTCCGAACCTCGCGGCCCTCGCCGACCAGGGTGTGCGCTTTAGTCAGACCCGGTCTCAGGCGCCTTGGACCTTGCCGTCCTTCTCGTCGATCATGACTTCCCTGTACCCCTCGGCCCATGGTGCCGGGCGCGGCGGGCACGACGAGTGGACCCCCATCGATCCGACCACGACTGCCCTGGCCGAGATCCTCTCGCGTGTGGGTTATGAAACCCAGGGCATCGTGGCCAACGGTTTGATCTCGCCCAAGTACGGGTTGGATCAGGGCTTCGAGGCTTATCGCTTCGGTTGGAACATGGAGTCAGCCATGACCGACGCGCCCAAGGTGTCCGCATTCGTGGAAGAACACACGGCCACGCCCTGGTTGCTGTTCTGGCACATCATGGATCCGCATCTGCCTTACACCACCGAGGACCGCTTCCGCGAGGCCTTCACCGATCCCGACTACGACGGACGCTTCAAGAATCGGCGCGGGGCCTACGTGCCCTTCGAAGTGCTCGATCCCCGTCCGGGTCGGCGTTGGTTCGTGCACGAGGGGCCGCCTCCTCCGCCGGATCTGGAAGAGGCCGACCGTCAGTTCGTGCACGACTACTACGACGCTGAGCTGGCCGAGGTGGATGCGGCCATTGGGCAGGTGCTCGACGCTGTGCGCGCCAGCGGTCAGTGGGACCGCACGATCATCGCTTTCGTGGCTGACCACGGCGAGGGTCTCGGTGACCACAACCACTACCACCACGGCTACACCCTGCACGACGACCAGGTTCACATCCCCATGATCCTGCGCATCCCTGGCTCCCACGAGGGCCTGGACGTGACGCGTCCCGTGGCCTCCATCGACCTGGCTCCCACCATCCTGGGCGCCCTGGGTCTGGAGCCCCCGGACTTCTTCCACGGGGTGGATCGTTTGGCGGCGGACGCGCCCGAGGACGACGCCTTCTTCATCGAGTATCCCACCTACGACTCCTCGGCCCAAAAAGCCTGGGTCCTGGGCCGCTTCAAGTACCTGCACGACCCGGTGTTCCACACCGAGGCCCTGTACGATCTGGTCGCGGATCCTGGTGAGATGACCAACGTCGCCGATCAGCACCCCGAGGTGGTCGCGCGAGCCAAGACCGCCATGGACGCCTTCCGCTGGGAGCAGCTGCAGCGCGGCCGCTATCACCTGCGCGTAGCCGGCACGGTGGGCCAGCGCCTACGGGTGGAGGTCACCACCGACGACCTCTTCGACGCCAACTTCGTGGCCCGTCCCGCGCCGCCGGAGACCGACATCTCCCTGGACCTGGACCGCAAGCACCTGATCCTGGACACGGAGTTGACGAAGAGCCGCATGGAGTTCGTGTTCTGGTGCCGGGGTGAGGAGCTCACCTTGAACGTCACCCTCGACGGCAAGACTTTGAGCGGTGGTCTCTACCTCGGTCAGGAAGAAGACCCCGAGTCCCTGCCGCTCAAGATCCGCCGCTCCATGTTGCCCGTGGAAGAGGGCGACGAGACCATCGGCTGGCCCGCCCTGGCCGAGGCTCTACTGTGGCAGGAGACCGGCGTGGACGAAGTCCTGCCCGTGCTCCTGAGCCCCGAAGAACTCGAAACCATGCGCGCCTTGGGTTACGCCCGGTAGCGACGAA
>JAPKBO010000131.1 GCA_028823395.1 Planctomycetota bacterium
CAACCGCCCAGGCCATGATCGAGGCTGGGGCTACCCGCATCGGGGCTTCGGCCTCCGTGGCTATCGTGCGAGCGGACGCTGTCTAAACTAGACGGGTGCTGTCAGCGGCTGAGCCAGATTCGCCATCGGAGTGGGGCAATTCGACACCCCCGAATCACCAACACCTCGAGAGCGAGCCCCGTGACCGCAGCGATCAACGCTGCTTTTGAATAGGGCTTGTACAGAACGGGCACTTGCCACTCAGGCCGTTGGGTGTTGTCGGGCGCCGGGGCTATTCGCCCAGAACGTGCACAACCAGGATGCGCGTGTGTGCCACGTCCCGGTGCTCGAGCAGATAGATGCCTTGGTAGCTACCCAGCATGAGATTCCCGTCTGCGACAGGGATGACCTCAGAGGTCTGGGTGATGGCGGATCGCAGATGGGAGGGCATGTCGTCGGGGCCCTCAGAGGTATGGCTGTAGCGCTGATCTCCGTCCGGGGCCAGGCGCTCCAGCCAGGCCAAGAGGTCGGCAGCCACCGTTGGATCGGCATTTTCCTGGATCACGAGGCTCGCCGAAGTGTGCATGCAATAGACCGTGCATAGGCCCAAGGCCATGCCCGAGCGCTCCACAACCAAACCCACCTCTTCGCTGACCTCGTAGATGCCACGTCCGTTGGTGGCGATGCGGAGCTCCTCCTGATGCTGCTTCATAGTGAGCATCCTAATCGCCCCCCCGTGTGGAAGCCCGCAGAGAATGTGGCCATTAGAGGCCCATATGGACATCAATTGAGCGGAAGATGGCACCTGCGCTTCGCGGTGCTCCTGGCGGATCACACGGCCGAATTCAGTGTGTTACCCATATAGACGCCATTAGACACTACCTTACGGTAAACTTGTGATCATATTCCAAGCTAGCAGGTGTTCTGCGATCACGAATTCGTCATTGACCCGGCTCGCGTCTGGGTCGCCAAGGCTTGTGCGTTTGGCATCCATGCCCGGCATATGCTGCGCCATGTGAACCACGGCGACGAGGTCTAAGACACGGTCCTTCAAGGGGCGACCATCGGGTCCCTGGAAAACGAAATCGGCCACCCCTTGCTGAAGGGCGGCGGTGTCCACTTCGAGTGGTTTCTTCGAGCTCACGGAGCGCACCCTAAATGGGCGGCGTCCCGGGACCCAGACAGGTCGTGAGCAGAGGCCCTTGAGCGGGCTTCCGTCGTGTGAGTTGAGGTGGAATTCGGCCACCTTGGCTCGGCGGCTGGATAGATCTTGGCGTTCCCGAATCAGCAGGTCGCAGTGCCCCAAATCGAGACTCTGCAAGCAGTTGCGCCAGTAGATCGGATCAAGAAGTAGGGGGTGGACGGTCTGGCGGAGGTGCATCTTAGGGATATAGAGAGCCAGGGTCCGGCCGAGAGCGAACGCCAAGATCCGGACTTATCTGTTCCTGGACCGTTTAGGCGGCCCCATTTCGGGCCCTTGGGGTCAGGGGCTAAAAGGCCACCCATGGGGTTAGCCCGGGTTCTACGAAAAGCAGGATCCCGCTTTATATGGTCGCAAAGGTTTTGCGGGAGCCCCCCCCCTGTTCCCTATAGTGGCCGTACCCGGTGGCTTACCAGCCCTCGGGCTGTTTGGAGATGGCTCCCCGGCGTGGGGGGCGTCATGGTTAGACGGTTGGACATCTTCCCACCGAGCCATGGCGGCCCGCGCGCACACCCCTACTGAAGCGCGCAATGCACCTTCCTGAAACAACCCTCGCGAGCGTCCTCCTGGTGGGGGCAACAAGCGGGCTCTTCGCCGCCCCGGCTTCCGTTCCCCCAGCAGCAGCTCAAGGTGACCTTGTCGCTGTTCGGGCCCACAAGCTCCACGTGAGCCCAGGTAACGTATTAGAGGATGCGACCGTCCTCATTCGTGACGGAGTCATCATGCAGGTTGGCAGTGACCTGACCATTCCTGAGGGGGCACGCCTGATCGAAGGGGACGTGGTTTGCGCCGGCTTCATGGATCCATGGGGCAGCCTGGGCATGAATGCAGCCGCGGTCGTTGATATGGGCACCAATGCCGCAACTCGTGCGACAGATGGTGTGGACCCCTACATCGATCCCTGGTATCGCAATCGGGCTCTTGCCGCCGGGGTTACAGCGGTACGTGTGCAGGCCGGAATGGCCAGCGTTCGAGGAGGCGTGGGTGCCGTGCTATCGACCGCTCCTGCCGCTGACTTGGAGAGCATGATCCTCCTGAGGGATTCCAATGCCGCTGCTGGTTTAGGACTGAGCGCACGGGGGAAGGCCCCGGATGTATTTGCACGCATTGGTGCTGTAGACAAGCTCGTGGGCGACATCAACTCTGGCCGGGACTACTCCATCGTCCACGCTAAGTACGCCAGAGAAATGGAGGCTTGGAACAAGGCCATCGCCGAGGCGGAAGCCAAACTCGAGAAGGACTTCAAGAAGGCCAAGAAGGACCGCGACAAGGAGGTCGCGGAGGCGAAGGAGGACGACAAGGAGTTCAAGGAGGAGAAGTACAAGGAAGACAAGCGGCCCAAGCCGCCGAAGCAGGACATCGAGGACGCCGTCATGGCGCGCGTAGCCAGCGGTGAGTTGCCCCTTGTCGTCACCATTCACCGTGCTGCAGAGATGCGCGAGTTGCTGAAGGGCACGGCGAAGTTCAAACGCCTTCGCCTGGTCATCGCCGGCGGGACCGAGGCCGAGGCCGTGGCGGATCAACTGGCCGCACGGAGTATTCCTGTCATCGTCCGCCCGATTCCGCTGGGCGCCAATCGCCCCGACGAGTACTCGGGCCATGACCTTGCACTGGCAGGCCGGCTCGCAGATGCGGGTGTGCGGGTGCTCCTCGGTTCGAGTGGCGGTGGGTCGGCCGACCTGCCCCTTCTGGCCACCCTGGCTATCGGGCACGGGTTGGACCGGGACAAAGCCTTGGCCGCCTTGACCACCGAGGTCGCCCGAACCTTCGACCTGTCGGGCGAGCTGGGCAGCCTACGTCCGGGCCGACGGGCGGACCTGTTGGTACTCGACGGCGAACCCCTTTTGCCCACCACCACTGTGCGCTACGTCCTCTCCGGAGGGCGCGTACTGATCTCCCCAGATTCCCGAGACTGACCCCTATGCGAACCCAACGAAGGATGCACACAAACGCACTTCTCCTCGCGAGCCTGGCCTTCGTGGCCAGCGCTCCTACGAGCGCCAGTTCCAGTGAGGGCGATGCCCTTGCTATCCGTGCTGAGAAACTCCACGTGGGAGACGGCACCGTTATCGAAAACGGCATCGTCGTCTTCGAGGCGGGAGTCATTACTGAGGTGGGCAAAGGCGCACCGGTTCCCAAGGGAGTCGTGTTGATTGAGCACGCGGGGCACTTGAGCGCGGGCTTGATAGCTCTGCGCGAGCACGCTGGAGCAGTAGGTGAGAGCAACGATTCCACCCGTGCGGTGATGGATGAGGCCGACCTCTCCTACGCCTACCGCCCTAACCACTCTGAAGTGCAGGGTCTCTTGGCGGAGGGGATCACTACCTTCGTCCTTGCGCCCCGCCCGGGTTCCTTGGTGGGCGGCCTGTGTGCTGTGGCCAAGACTGGCAGCGAGGTGATCTCGCGCCGCGCTTACCTCTCTATCTGCACCGGCGCTAACGGCCTGACCTCCAACCGCTTCCCAACCAGTTTGCAGGGTTCCCAAGCCGAGCTGGAGCGGCGCTTCTCCTGGCCCCAAGGCGTGTTCGCCACGGCGGTCAAGGGCGAGTTGCCCGTGATGCTCGATGGTGGCAGCTCTCGAACTGAGGTCCAGCACGCTATAGCCTTTGCCCGGCGTCACGGGCTGAAGGGCATCTTGGTGGGCTCGACCCGCCTCGGTGAAATGGCCGCCAAGATTAGAGCTGCGGGTTTGGGGGTGGCCCTCTCGAGCTACTCTCCCAGTACGGGTCGGCGAGTTGTTGAGGGCGCGGTGGCCCTCGCCGAAATGCAGGTGCCATTCGGATTCGCCCTTGGCTCGCCGAACAACCACCCCGCAAACCTGCGCCTCACGGCAGCGGCTTGCATTCGAGGGGGCCTCAAGTCTGGTGAGGCACTGAAAGCTCTGACCTCTACGGCCGCAAGGCTCGCTGGAGTAGGAGACAAGGTGGGCAGCATTCAGGTTGGATTGGCTGCAGACATGGTGCTCTGGAGCGGAGAGCCCACCGATCCAGGCAGTCGCGTGATGGCCGTCTATGTGGATGGCGATGAAGTGTTTCGTGCCGAAGACGACGAGAACGGAGACGACAAATGATCTGGACCTCTTTCCTCCACGCAGTTTGCTTGACTCTCTGCGCGCCGCCCCTTCAGGACGCAGTCGTGGTAGAGCAGCCTCAAGAGCCTGAAGCTCCCAAGGCTCAACCTGCCGTCGTGCCTGTCGTGCCCGCTGCGGATCTGCGCCTGCATGCCGAACGGGTCTACACGGGTACCGGCGAGATTCTGAAGAACGCCCTGATCGAGGTGCGCGACGGCAAGATTTCCAGCCTGCGTCCTGGGCGCAGCGCACCGGAGGGCGTGCTGCAGGTCAAGGCGGTCACCGCCGGGATGATTGATCTCTCGGCTCGCCTGCACTCCAACTTCAATTCTGTTGAGCAGAGCACTGAAGTGCAGCCGCACCTCGACGTAGCCGGCTCGGTTGACCTCCATGACAAGCGCTTTGCGCGCCTGGCGCGGACCGGGGTGACTACGATCTTGGTCAATCCGCTGGACCGCAACGTTATCGGGGGCCGAGGTGTGGCCCTCAAGACCCACGGGCCCATGGAGGTGGAGGCACGCCGATTGAACGGACGGCCCATCTTGCGCGGCGCTATTGGCTCCGAACCCTCCGCAGCGAACCACGCGGCCTTTGGGCGCCCAACAGATTTCTATTCCCGCCGGCCCACGACCCGAATGGGTGTCGAGTGGGAATGGCGTAAGGCGTTCTTTGATGCGGTGGCGGCAAAGCGTTTGCCTGAGAAGGACTTTCCCGGAGCGGAGGACCTGCGCGAGGCCTTGGCCGGGAAGCGCACCGTGATGATCCAGGCTTGGACGACCCAGGACATTCGCACAGCTGTCTACCTCGATGAGGAGATGCAGCGCGAGGGCTTCGGTGACCTTGATTTGGTCATCGACGCCGGAGCGGAGGCCTGGAAAGAGCCCGGCATACTGGTACGCAACTCAACGATCGTGGTTCTTCCTCCCCATACAGCGGGCGGGCGCGTTGGCTCTGACGGTGCCTTCCTGGCTTGGAACACGGCCAGCTTGCTGGTTGGCGAGGGCTTGACCGTTTGCCTCTCTGCTCACGGTGCCGGTCCAGGCTCGGCCACCCTTGGCCATCAAGCCGGTTTCGCGATGCGAGGGGGACTGAGCTTTGATCAGGCCCTGGCCGCAGTCACCTCGGCACCCGCCTCCGTGCTCGGCTTATCCGAGCGTTTAGGCACCGTACACGAGGGAATGGACGCCGACCTCGCCCTCTGGAACGGCCGTCCCTTTGCGGCGACCTCGCGCGTCACGGGCGTTTTGATCGACGGCGTTATCGTCGTCGATCCGCGCTGACAGCTTCTTTCACTTCACCGAACACTTCTCCTTCTGTCGAAACCCAAAACCACCTCCTCGCGATGATCCAGCAATCAACACGCCTCCTTCAGCGGATCGCTCAGACCCACCTGGCCCTCACCTTGGGTCTTCTCGGATGTAGCTTCTTGCTCTCTGCCCAGGCGGAAGCGGGTGAGAAGTACGCCGTGCGGGCCGGAATCGTTCACACTCTTGCCGGCGAAGCCATCCCTAACGGGGTGATCGTGATCGAGGGCGGTCGCATCACCGCGGTGGGCAGCGCCGACGACGTCAAGATTCCGTGGGACGCGGAGGTGCTCGATGTACCCCATTTAGAGGCCTACCCCGGATTTGTGGAGGCGCACACCTCTTCCGGTATGGACCGTCCCAACGAGTCCGTGTCTGTAGCGCCGTTCCTGAACGTGCGCGACTCCATCGACCCGGTTGCCTTCTACTTTGAGGATTGCCTGCGTTCAGGCATCACTACGGTAAACGTCCAACAGGGCAACGCGTGCATCATCGGGGCTGTGGGAATGGTGGTCAAACCCCACGGAATGACGGTGGAGGAAATGCTGGTGCGCCCACGTGCGGGCCTGAAGATCAGCGCGGCGCCCAAGAGCGGCATGTCTCGCGCCACGCAGGCGCAGACCTTACGGGGAGCCTTTACGGGACTGCGTCTTCACCTTGAAGATCTGGTGCAGCAGAAGCGCAACGGCAACGACTTCTCCCGTCGGGAGGCTCTATACCAAGGCCGCGACCTCGCCGGAGAGCGCGGCAAGGGCCGGGCGATGATGAGCAAGGGTTGGACCGTCGAGGGACTCGAGCTTGTCCCACGCGGCGAGGTGGACGAGAAGCAGGAGCCACTCCTCGACCTTGTTGAAGGTCGGGTTCCTGCTTGGATCTACTGTGGGGCCCCCATGGACGTGCGCTTGGCACTTGAGATCGCTAGTGACAACGGGTTCCTGGAGCGCACGGTGTTGGTGCTGGATGATTCTTGCTGGAAGGCCGCGGACCTGATCGCCGAAGCGGGCGTCTCCGTCGTTTTGGACTCGACACTTGTGCGAACCGAAATGGATCCCAAGACGGAGGAGGAAGAAGAGGTGTTCATCCCCGGCGTCTTTAAGGACAAGGGCATTCCCTTTGCTCTCTCTTCGCGTAACTCCACCACCGAATCCCTCTGGTTCCAAGCTGCGATGTGCGTGGCCCACGGGTTCACCCGGGCCGAGGCCTTGGCCGCAGTCACCGCGACTCCGGCGAACATCTTGGGGCTTGAAGGGGAAGTGGGTTGTCTATGCCCCGGGGCTGCCGGAAACGTCCTGCTCACGTCTGGCGATCCCTTGTCGGTGACCTCGTTTGTCGAGTACGTCGTGATTGACGGCAATCTGGTCTATGACCGCTCAGTGGACATCCGCACCCAACACCTCCTTGAAGGTGTCGTTCCCGAGGGCACTGAATCCCACGCCGAAGAGCCGGAAGTGGAAGAAGACACCCGTAAGAAGGCAGGCGACGAGGGAGGGAGTCGCTGATGAATCTCCTGCTCCCCATTAGTTCCCTGGCCCTAGCTGGGGTCGCCTCCGGAGCGGCACTATTCGCTCCCACGGCGCCGACGGCCCAGGACGTGGCCATTCAGGCGGGTCGTATCTATCTGGTTGAAGATGGAGCTGTGATAGAGAACGGCACCGTGCTGGTTCGCGCTGGGCGCATCGTTGCCATCGGCGAGGACGTGAGCATTCCGCGCGGTGTGCGTGTCGTGGACTACGGTCCTGACGCCGTGCTCACCCCTGGGTTGGTGTCGGCGGACTCTGGCTATGGGTCCTCCATCGCGGCCGAACGGACGGCCTCACCGACTCTGCGTGCGTCCGATCACTTTGACCCCTATTCAAATCTGAAGGCCGCTCTAGGCGTCGGCGTTACCAGTGTCTATCTGGCTCCGGCCCGTGGCCGTCTCATCGCCGGCCAGGGTGCCGTGATCAAGACCTACGGCGAAGAGGGTGGGCAGAGTCGCCTGATCTCCGCTAGCGCGTGCCTGCACGGTTCGATTGCCGCTGAGGCGCGTCGTACGCCCGGCTACTGGGAGGTTCCCGTGCCCGCCACCGTGGACGTTGGCCTCGGTGTGGAGCAGCCCCAATTGCCGCGTAGCACCATGGGGGCCATTGTGGCCCTTGAGGAGCTACTGTCCCTGAGTGACGCCGCTCTAGCGGAAGAGTACGGCGCTGAAGCCGGCCCGGCACTCAAGGCCCTGATGGCCAGCAATACCCCTTGGCGCATGGGCGCGGGGTCAGTCGGTGAGGTCTGCGCCCTGCTCGAGTTCTTCGGCAAGAGCGAGCTGCCGTTGGTGTTGGATTCAGACTACGGCGCCGCGGAGAAACCTGAAATGGTGGCGGCCGCGGGTGTGGCTGTGATCGCTGGACCCCAAGGCCGATCAGGCACGGACTTCGGTGCGGGCCCGGACTCGAATTGGCCGGACTCTAGCTCCATCTCGCGCTTGGTCGCGGCCGGTGTGTCTGTGGCTATCGTTGCACGCAACGGCGTGGACGTTCGCGCGGCCGCTGCATTGGCGCGCAGGGGTGGCATGAGTGCAGAGCAAGCTCTGCGTTCCGTCACCCTGGTCCCCGCTGAGGTACTGGGAGTTGCCGACCGTGTTGGGAGCCTGGCTGTCGGCAAGGACGCCGACTTCGCCGTCTTCAATGGTGATCCCATGCAGGCGACCTCTTCGGTGCTAGCCACATGGGTTTCGGGTGAATTAGCCCACAAGTCCAAGTCAGACGCCGCTACCGTTCTCGAAGTTGAGGAGTTGCACCTCGGCGACGGCCACGTTTTGCGGCCGGGCCAGTTGCTCATGAAAAATGGTCGCGTGACCGAGATCGGTACCGTCGTGGCTCACCCACGCGGCGCAACGGTTGTGCGTGGTGTGGCAGCGATGCCGGGCATGATCGACGTCCTCGGTTACCTGGGTACGGAGGGTTCGAATGGACGCTTCGACCCACGCTTCGACCTACGTCGCATTCTGGAAACCGGTGACGATCTGGATAGGCGCGTGGCCAAGGCGGGCATTACTACGGTGAATATGGGCGCTAAATCGGCTACCAGCCCTTCGACGACAATGGCCTATAAGCCTGCGGGCGAGGACCTTGATCGTATGGTCGTCTCACCTGCGGCCTGCATACGCCTGAACTGGAACAATTCATCGCGTACGGAGGCCGGCAAGGCCGTTCGGGCCACACTAGCCAAGGCGGCGGAGTACAAGAAGAAGTGGGAAGAGTACGAGGTGGCTATTGCCAAGTGGACTCCCCCCGTCCCCGAAGAAGCCAAGAAGGATGACGAGGAAGAGGACGAGGACGAGGAAGGCGAGGACGCCAAAGAGGAGGAGGAGTCCAAGGACGAGCCCAAGAAGAAAAAGAAGAAGGGCGAGAAGGCCCCGGCCCGTCCCGTCACGGGTGAGTGGAAAGGCACCGTCGCGAGTGAAGACGGTGAGCACGACATTCGCGTTCGTCTGCTCGAGCGGAACCTCGGTCTAGAGGGCACCCTGCGTGCAGATGGAGTTGACGAGTTGGTTTCCCTGGAGGGTGCACGCGATGGGTACCACGTGACCCTGCGAGGGCTCTCAAGCCTTGGGGTTGTGACCTTTGACTTGCAACTTGAGGACAAGGCCCTGAGCGGCCAGACGACCTTGGATGGAGTCGAGGCTGAGGCCACGCTTGAACAGGTCTCGGATGTGTATCCGGTCGCCCAACGAAGCGTAGAGACCAAGCCGGCCTCTGTATCTTCCCCCAAGGGCAAACCCAAGTCCCCCGGCATTGATGCCAACCTAGAGCCCATCCGGCAGGCCATGCTTGGCAAGGGTGCGGTGGTCGTTGCGGTGGATAGAGACGACGACATTCTCGCCTGTGTCGCCGCCTGCGAAGCACAGGGGATCAAGCCGATCCTTTGGGGTGCGAAGAGTGCTCTCAAGGTCGCGGGTCAGATCAAGGGCCGCGTGGCGGGCATCGTGACGAGCACTAACGTCGCGGGGCTTTCACAGGCGGGCATCCCGATTGCGTTTGCCAGTCAGGCGGAGCAGGGTGCTGCGGCTTTGCCCCAGCGCGTCGCGGCATTTGTGGCCGGTGGCATGAGCCCTACGGCGGCGATGCGTTCACTTACCAGCGATGCTGCGCGCATGTTCGCTCTTGACGATCGAATCGGTTTCCTGCGGGAAGGCTTCGATGCGGATGTGCTGTTGCTTGACGGCAGCCCTCTGGACGTGAGCTCGGCTATTCAGCGCGTCTGGGTCAACGGAGAGGAGATCCGCTGAGGTGAATCGGATCTTGCACACTCTTCTCGCCCTGGGCACATGTGCCCTGTGTGTCGGCGCGACCACCTCGGTTGCGGCCGCGCAGTGGGGAGAGGGTGCGGATCGCGGATTGGCCATCCTGACTGCCAAAGCTCTGGTTGTTCCCTTGGAGGGAATCCAGGCCATCGACGATGCGATCATTCTGGTGCGCGATGGAAGGATTGAGCACGTGGGTGCACAAGCCAACACCCCCGTCCCCGATGGTTACGAAGTTCTCGACGTGGGCTCGCGCTGGGTGGCTCCGGGGATTATCGACCTGCACTGCCACGTGGCCGGCCGTTCATTTTTCGCCAATGACGTCAATGACATGGTCTATCTGACGAACCCGGGGCTTCGAGCATCCACCTCTGTAGATCCAGGAAACCAACATCTGGGGACGGGGCTCGCGGCGGGGGTGACGAGTGTTCTCTACATTCCCGGCTCGGGGACCAACATCGGCGGGCAGGGCGTGCTCTTGAAGACCGGGTTCTCGACCTATGAGCAGATGGAGATTCGTAACCCCGGCTCGCTCAAACTGGCTCAAGCCGGAAACCCGGAGAGCTGGACTGTGGGCGTAGGGCGGGCATTCATGAACTACAACACGCGCAATACCTTCCGCCGAGGTTTGGCCTACGCGCGCCAGCGTCTGGAGAAGAGTGGCTCACCGCGCGCCAAGGACGTCCAGTGGGAGGTCTTCTGCTCTCTGCTCGACCGCTCGACCCAGGTTTCCACCCACACGCAGCTCTACCAGGTCGTTCTGATGACGATCACCATGATCCGTGAGGAGTTTGGGATCGACGTCTATATCGACC
>JAPKBO010000330.1 GCA_028823395.1 Planctomycetota bacterium
GAGAGGGCGAGGGGTGGGGCGCAACTCGCTGGGAGTGGACGCTTCGGGACGCACCTCCAGCACCGACCGTTCTGCCCGACTCGGTTCAGGGTCTCATTCACCCGCAGTACGCGGCGGGTGACAATTCCTATCATCCCCTGACTCTTGGATTGGCACTCCTCGCCTTGCCGATGCTGTTCATCCTCCAGGCCTTCTTCACGGTGGGGTTGGGCTACATTCTTTGCACGCTGAACCTGTTCTTGCGCGATACCTTCCATCTCGTTGGCGTCGGCACCACGGTCTGGATGTTCGCCACGCCCATTTTCTACCCTGCTTTCATGGTCGAAAATCAGGGCTATGGCTGGATGCTCCAGATCAACCCGATGCACTGGCTGATCGAGTGCTACCGATCGGTGCTTCTCTTCGGGCTGTGGCCCGACCCCTTACTGCTCGTGCGACTGTCCCTGGTCAGCGCGGGAGTGTTCATCCTCGGCGGTCGATTCTTCATGTCCCAGAAATCCAAATTTCCCGACCTGCTGTGAGCTCCGCCCCGCAATCAGGAGCCGTTCAGCCGGACAGTACCGTCGCCATTCAGGCGCGCGGGCTGGGCAAGGCCTATCAGCTCTACGATAAGCCCATGGACCGGCTGAAAGACGTGTTTTTTGGCGGACCGCGCTACCGGGAGTTTTGGGCTGTGCGTGACGTCTATCTCGACGTGCCCCACGGTTCTACGGTGGGCATTATCGGCGAGAACGGCGCGGGCAAGAGCACTCTGCTGAAGCTGCTAACCGGAATTACGACGCCGACTACCGGCCATGTCCAAGTTAACGGGCGCGTCGCATCTCTGCTTGAGTTGGGGGCGGGCTTCCACCCTGAGTTCAGTGGACGCGAGAACATATTCCTGAACTGCTCGATTCTGGGTATGGATCAGGCGGAGATCGAGGAGCGTTTCGAGTCCATCGTGCAGTTCTCGGAATTGGGTGAGTTCATTGAACGACCCGTCAAAACTTACTCCTCGGGCATGTACGTGCGTCTCGGCTTTGCCGTGGCCTCCAGTGTCGACCCGGACATCTTGCTGATTGACGAAGCCTTGTCTGTGGGGGACGAGCACTTCAAGGGCAAGTGCATCAACCGCCTGAATGAATTCCGCGAGCAAGGCAAAACCACGGTCTTCGTCTCTCACGATATGGGCTCCATCAAGTCCATGTGTCAGCATGTTGTGTTGATGGATCAGGGCGAGGTCTTGGGGCAGGGCAGCGCAGAGGAGGTCGCGGATGCGTACCTCAAGCGCGCCCACGCCCGGGGCAATGAGCGCCTCTCTAGCTATAACCGTGAGGGGAGTGCCTATCCGCGCTGGGGTACCGGCGAAATAGAGACCGGGCTGGTCGAGTTGATTGGTGGCGGGGTAGATGCGACCCACGTCTTCAGCCCGGGGGAGGCCTTCAAGGTCCGAATTCACTACGAGGCCCGCAAGGCTTGTCAGGAGCCCGTGTTTGGTATCGGCCTCTATCGTTCCGATGGAACCTACATCAATGGCTCCAACCACGGCTGGAGGCAGACTCCCATCGAGCTGGGTCCTGTTGGTGCGGGCGAGAGCGGGGTTGTGGAGATGGTGTTCGACTCTCTGCCTCTGCTGCAGGGCGAGTACTATCTAACGACCTTTCTCTACGAGCATGGCAAGGCGGCGCCCACGGCTATCGATCATCGCGAGCACGCGGTGACCTTTGAGGTCGTCGATGCCTCGCCCACTCAGCACGGAATGCTCTTCCTTCCCACCCGCTGGAGCGTCGACCGCACGGCCGCGGATGGGACTCACCTGCACAGCGAATCTGACTCATGACCGCGGACCTGCTCGAGCTGCCCTTCGATCAGTACCAACGCTACCGTTTGGTGGCGGACATCCTGAATGAGGTGCGACCCAAGGGCCGGACGCTTTCCATCCTGGACGTGGGCGGCCGAACGGCGCTGTTGAGGCAGTTCCTACCCAGCGATGACGTCACCGCGGTAGACCTGGAAATGAGTGACGAGCCCGGCCTGGTTCTGGGGGACGGCTCGCGCTTGCCCTTCCAAGATGGGAGCTTTGACGTGGTCGCGGGTTTCGACACCCTGGAGCATGTCCCGCCCGCGCGCCGCACGGCATTCGTGGATGAGTGCGCGCGAGTGGCATCACGCTGGGTTGTGTTGATCGGTCCGTATGCGTCCAAGCG
>JAPKBO010000331.1 GCA_028823395.1 Planctomycetota bacterium
GCACAAGCGACTCGACGTGGCACGCAGCGCCCTCTGCCACAAGGGGGGGGCACTGCGGGACGCCAATCGTGTGCGGTCACAATCAGCTGGGGCTGTGGATACTTGGGTCAGCTGGGACTGTGGATCCTTGGGAGTTGGTCGAGGAAAACACCGACGAGGTGCGTGCGGCGAATGCCTACGAGATGTTGGGACCGTTGCGTGCAGAGAACGGACCCGGCTGGAGTAACTTCATGACGGGGCCTCTTGCGGCTCCTGCGTTGAAGAACCCCGAGAACCTGCGGCAGATGGCAGACGCCCTAGACAATGTTGGGTACGGAGGCTTCCGAGGGGGTTTGCAGCGTGGGGCGGAGAATGTTGAGCTTGCCAAGCTCGCCAGCCGCGTGATGAGGTTTACCGCAAGCGGCGACGATATAGCCAAGTTCCACCGCATGAGGCGAAACAGGACAAGGGCACCCGGCGACCAGGACATCTGGGAAAAGGGTCTGGGCCTTCTTGGTGAGCAGGCTCCCATTATGGGGTCATTGGCTGCGTATGCTGCCACCACTGCCGGAGTGGCGGGTCTTGCGGGACTGGGCTCTGGCCCTGGCGCACTAGTCTTTGCGGGTGGTGGTGCGCTGTTGGGTGTAGGTCTGGGCGCAGTCCAACTGGAAGGTGGTCTGGCCTATGTCGAGTACCTAGACATAGCGGAAGAGATTCGGATTGCTTCTGGCGAAGTGATCGACCCGGATGCCATTAGAGCGGCTGCGTATCTCACCGGGTCAGCCAACGCCACGGCTGAGGTATTCCTCATGATGGGGTTGGGGAAACTTGCGAATATTACCGGAGTCAAGCAGGTGCTCATGGGGGGAGTCCCAGAGAAGATCCTGAAGAGCCGCGCCCTTCGTCCGCACTTGATTAAACTGGGCAAGGCACTCGCTGGTTCAGCGGCTTCTGAGGGTCTTGTGGAAGGTGTGCAAGGCGCGACCTCGATAGCCGTTGGCTCCCTTCTCGTAAAGCATACAACCACCCAGGAGCGTGCGTTCTTTACTTGGGAGACTCTGGAGCGAGTTCTTCAGGATGCAGCAGTCGGTGCGTTCGTTGGCGGCTCAATCAGCGTAAGCGTGGCCCCGGTGGTTTTTGCGACCGACCGGGTAGCCATGAACAGGGCCACGAGGGCGCGTGAGGCCGACCTAGATGCGTTTGTGGAGTCTATCCGTAGCGGCGAACTCAAGAACGCTGACCCGAAACGTCTCCAGAAACTCTTCCAAGAGGAGTTGGATGCCAGTCCCAATGACACGAACGTCTATGCCCAGGCTGAGGATCTGATCGCAGCATTCCTGCCCGAGGGTGCGGAGATTGGGCAGAACTTCGTGATGCCCGAGGCACTGGAGCAACTCCGGGAACTGATACCCGACGTGCTGGATCAAATTGGTCCCGCAATGGTGACGGGCACCGACGTGGTTATCCCAATGGGCGACTATGCGGTGGCCTTTGCGGAAGTCCATGACAAAGTGCGCGGCAAGCTACAGCACGGGATGGGTAAGAAGACCTCCGAGGAACTCGACGCCACGGAGCAGGAGGATGCAAAGACACTAGAGCGGGAACTGGAAGCAATGGCCGCCGAGGGTGCCCCGGTTGTCGAAGAAGCCGAGGGTTTCGAAGCCGCGCCTCTGACTCCAGGCGAGCGGGTAGCCGACGCATTTGCGGAGCGTCTGGCGAGTGAGTCCATCCACAGCGGTGCAGACGTTGGGATTATCGCCGACCTCTTGAAGCGGGTAACCGAGGTGCGTGCCGCAGATCCGGCCATTGGTGAGCGCGCATTCGATGAGGCAGACATCAAGGTCGAAGGCCCTGGCGAGAGTGCAAAGCCGACGCTGGAAGAGGCACTGGACCGTGTGGGCCTCTTGGGTTTGATCGCGGACATCCGCAGGAATCCACAGTCTGCCGGACAAGACATATCGGAACTTACAGGGCCACGGTTGGAACTTGAGCGCATCCTAGGCGAGTTGGGGATAGACCCCGCCGAGATGACCGACGATGCCATTCTGGACGCTCTGAGCAAGTACATCCCCGATGCTCCAGCCCCGATAGTCGAGGAGGTCAGCCTTGACGATGCCCCCTTGTTCCAACCCCTGGCCCAACCCGTAGACCTTGAGTCGATGCTGAATGATCTACGCGGCACCCCCACCCCC
>JAPKBO010000332.1 GCA_028823395.1 Planctomycetota bacterium
TCAGGTCCATGTCGTTGATGCGGTGCAGGGAAGAGCCCGTCGTTCCTGGCCAGTCGCGGTAGATCATGGTGACCTTTAGGGGCGTTGTTCCATCAACCGTCACGTTGTAGCTGGTCGCCTGCGTCTCCGTCAGAATGTCGGTCTCATCAATGACGAGCATGCGGTCCTTCTGGTCGTACATGGTTTGCAGATCCGCATGGCCCCAGCCTTGATGGACTCGGGTCAGGTCATGAGTACTGCCCGAGAAGGTCCACTGGCTGGCCGTATTAATCAGCACGGCCTTGGCCGTCGTGTTTTGGGGACGGTTGGCAAAGACCGTGGCCTTGGGGGCCGGGTTTCCGAAGATGCCATCCGACCACATCTGATAGAAGAGGCCCAGGTGGCCCGCGATGATAGGGGTCGCGCCCGACGTGCCGCCGAAGCCTGACGTGTATCCGCCCCCGCTGGTGGTGGTAAGGATGTTGTCGTAGTAGCTCGCCAAATCGGGCTTGATGCGGCCGTCCGCTGCTGGGCCGATGCTTCCACCACCGCCCCAGTTGTCGTCGTTCTTGGTCAGGGAATTCTGATGGCGGACACCACCCACGGCGATGATGTTCTTGGCCCAGGCCTGGGGTCGCGACATCTGGTCCCCGGCGTTGGATTGGGATTGCAGGATGCTGATGCGAGAGAAATCGAACAGGATCAGGTCCATCTGCTGCGAGACACTCGTGTAATCCTTGGTGCGCGGATCGCCCCAACTGTTCGATTGGAGCACACAGCGGTAGGGCTTGGCTTGCAGGTCCTGGGTGTGGGTGTAGCGATTACCCAGGTTGGCGTAGTCTGCGACGACAAGTTTCGCCAGCGGCATAACGCCGCGCGCCGCCCAGTTGCCCGAGCGGTCGCCAATAATGATGCCATCACGAAGCTCCATTCCGCCCGACGCGCAGATGATGCCCGAAGTGGAGGTGCCGTGGCTGCTTGGCGAATTAGGGCCGTGCTCTTTGTATTTCTTTAGGTCGGGGTGGTTCTTGTCGCAGCCCCCGTCGAGGACTTCGACCTGGACCCCCTGACCGAGGTATCCGCCGACGGCTGCCACGTAGTCGCTGCCGTGCATCTGGCGGGCGATGTCCATGTCGTGCTCGGGTTCGCCCCAGACGTCGATCCACTGCACGTGATCCAGACGCGCGACTTCCAGTAGCTGGTCACGGGTCAGCGTGGCGCTCATGAGGAAGGTCTCGGGCGTTATCTGCTCAACCGTCCCGCCGATAGCCGCGATGACCTGGGAGACGGGCTCTTGGCCTTCCATGCCGCGTTCCATCGTCAGGATGTTGAAGCGTGCCGTAGGATCTTCACTCCAGGCCGGATGATCGGCTGAGAGCAGGCCCCTCTCAAACTTGTAAGCCACGTGAAACGGGCCGACCCAGCGAACAAACGGCAAGGCACGGACCTGTTCGGCCTGCTGCGCGTCCATGCCGACCACGTGGGAATGGTTCGCGAGGAACAGATGCAGGCGCACGCCCATGGTGCGCAGAGTCTCACGGTAGGGTTCGATGCCCTGGGTCCAAAATTGAACGATGTGCAGGTCGCTACTGCCGGGGCGGCTGAGGGCGGAAGGGACGGTTGGTAGCGCTTCTAGGGGGTCGAACTCAGCAAAGCGCAACAAGACTCGAGAGTCATTCGCCTTGGGAGTGGTGAAGGTGTTGCCGTCTAGACTCAGGGAGAAGAAGGGCTGCTGTGCACCGTTGGCCCCTTGCTCACTCCAGGTAATGGCCCATGCCTGGCTGCTGGGGACGGGGATCACCCGAATGTCGGAGGCGGCCTGGGACAAGTGGTGCATGAGGCCCACGCTCTCAGCCCGATTCACGGTGGGACCTTGTGCTTGGGCGGAGGATTGTCCGGTAACGAGCAGGGCGAGGAGAGTCAGTCGACTGGCGGTGATGGCGTACTTCATGATTTCTTCCGTGTGCGATGTGCGCAGGGCGATTCTTGGGCTTCGCAAACGATTCTACCGTGCTCCCGGGGTTTCCGGTGGATCGCCGACCGGGGGTCCTAAGGGGAACCCCGCTGCATGCGCGAGGCTAGGACTCGATGCCTAGTGCGGAGTATTGCGCAGCCCACTCCGGCGGCAGGTCGGCTCGGAAACAACGCAGTTGCGGGATCCAACCCAGGTAGTCCGCAAGAC
>JAPKBO010000333.1 GCA_028823395.1 Planctomycetota bacterium
ACCCGGCCGTCGAATTGGCCACCCTCGGTGCGGGGTGTTTTTGGTGTATTGAAGCCGTCCTCGAGCAGATCGATGGCGTCACTGGGGTGCGGAGTGGATTCACCGGGGGGGAGTTACCCAACCCTTCCTATCGGGACATCTGCACCGGACTGACGGGCCACGCTGAGGTGGTCGAGGTGCAATTCGACCCCGCCGTACTCTCCTACACTGCATTGCTGGACTGGTTTTGGCGCTTGCATGACCCAACGACATTGAACGCCCAGGGGGCAGACGTCGGCACTCAATACCGGTCCGCAATCTTCTATCACAACGCGGATCAACGTGCACAAGCAGAGGCATCCCTTGCGGCGGCGGCCTCCTCCTTCAAGGACCCTATCGTCACTCAGATTACCCCCGCTGTGGAGTTCTACGCCGCAGAGGGTTACCACCAGGATTACTACACGGCGAACCGGGAACAGAGGTATTGCCAACTGGTCATCCGCCCCAAGCTCCGGAAGCTTGGCCTTAAGGAGTAATTCCCGTTGATTTCAACCATCGTCATTGCCTGCGTTCTTGGTGGCGCCCAGGACCCCCTGGCCGAATGGACCGACTTTCGCGGTCCGAGTAACGACGGGCATGCTGCTGCGGAATCTACCCCGCCCCTTGAGTGGTCCGAGGACTTGAACGTGCGGTGGAAGGTACCCATCGAAGGCAGGGGGTGGTCGTCGCCCATCGTGGCCAACGGGCGTATTTTATTTACCTCTGCAGATGCTGAGGGGCATTCGCTGCGCGTGCTCTGCCATGACTTGGAGAGCGGCGACATTCTTTTGCAACGGGTGGTTCTTGAGGTGCCCGAGCCCGAACCTCGGCATGAGCTCAATAGCTACGCCTCCCCGTCCGCCACGGTTGGACAGGGGCTGATCTTCTTCAGCTTCGGGAGCGAAGGGCTCATATGCCTGGCCGAAGACTCTCTGGAGGAGCTCTGGCGTCGCACGGATCTTCGTTGCGATCACATTGCAGGGCCCGGATCGTCTCCGTTCCTCTCGAATGGGCGCTTGATGCTGCACATGGATGGTGGCGACCTGCAGTTTGTCGTCGCTCTTGACCCGAGAAACGGACGGACCTTGTGGCGCTCGGACAGGGACGGAACGCCCCTTGAGTCGTTCCCCCCGGATCTGCGTAAGGCGTACTCCACCCCAATTGCCATTAGCGTTGGCGGTGTCTCCCAGCTCGTGAGCACCTCGGCCCAGGTCACCTATGGTCTTGATCTCACAGACGGGCGAGAGTTGTGGCGTGTGCCACATGGTGGATTCTCTATGTCCGCTAGGCCATTGGCGTTCGAGGGATCTGTGTTGCTAAGTACGGGCTTTATGCGCCCGGAATTGTGGTCTGTCCAATTGTCGGCCCCGAGTGAGGAGGGCGGGAAGACCGAAGCCCACGTGAATTGGAAGGCGGTACGCGGCATGTCTACGATGGCCTCGCCCGTTGTCGTGGGCGGCGAGGTGTATACGGTCAGTGATGGCGGGGTGGCTTCATGCCTCGATGCGCGTACCGGCACCGAGCTTTGGAAGGAACGGATCGGGGGGGAGTTTTCGGCATCCCTCCTGCATGCGGGCGGTCGCGTGTACTACTTCGATCGGGAGGGCAAGACGACGGTGATTGCCCCAGGCCGAGAATTCGTGAAGTTGGCTGAGAACACACTCGACGACGGTTGCATGGCTTCCGCTGCCGCAGTGGGGGGCGCGCTGATCGTGCGAACCCGCAGCCACCTCTACCGACTCCAGGCGCCTGCGCAGCAGGCCGACTAAACGTTTACCTCGAGAGTTGGTAGATGCGTACGGTGAAGGCCCGACCATCAAGGGGGCCGGTTTCAGTCGCGAGGAGTTCAAACGCTGGGTGCGTGCTCATCCAGTCTGAATAGCGCTGCTCGAATTCCCGGGGGCGACCTCTAGGGTCGGGAGGATCTAGCACCAGGACGTTGAAGTAGGACTTGGCGTAGTCCTGAAATCGTTCCCGGGTCCAAGGTGCCCCGTCGGGTCCGGCGGGTTCCTTCCAGAACCAGGCGGTTTCATCTCTATCCTTGAACAGAACTTCCGGAACCCGCTGCGCCTGGTACAGGGTCCAGTCGACCAATGTGGGGGGTAGTTCGGTCCCCGTCCCGCC
>JAPKBO010000334.1 GCA_028823395.1 Planctomycetota bacterium
CAGGAATCGGAGGCACGGCCCAACATTCTGTGGGTCACAAGTGAGGACAACGGGCCGCACTTGGGTTGTTATGGGGACGAGTACGCCACGACGCCCAACCTGGACCGCCTGAGCGCGCGCAGCCTGCGCTTCACCCGCGCTTGGTCCAATGCGCCGGTCTGTGCTCCGGCGCGCACGACGCTTGTCACGGGGGTGCACGCTCCCAGCCTGGGCGCTCTGAACATGCGCTCGAAGGTGATGCTGCCCGAGGGCATGCGCCTCTTCCCCCAGCTACTGCGCGAGGCTGGCTACTACTGCAGTAACCGCTCCAAGGAGGACTACAACTTCCACAAGCCCGGCAAGGTATGGGACTTCTCCGGGGGCAAGGGACATTGGCGCCAGCGAGCGGAAGGGCAGCCCTTCTTTGCCGTCTTCAATTTCACGGTCAGCCACGAGAGTCGCATCCGCACGCGCCCGCACGAAGCCGTCCACGATCCAAAGAAGGTGCCGCTCCCGGCCTACCATCCGGACACGCCCGAGGTGCGACAGGACTGGGCCCAGTACCACGACAAGATCAGCGAGATGGACACCCAGGTGGGAGGCGTCCTGGCCCAGCTCGAAGCCGATGGCTTGGCCGACAACACGATCGTCTTTTACTTCAGTGACCACGGCTCGGGTATGCCGCGCTCCAAGCGCTGGCCCTACAACTCGGGGCTTCAGGTGCCCATGCTCGTGCACTTTCCCGAGCGCTGGGCCCATTTAGCTCCGGAGGGATACGAGGCCGGGAGTGTCAGCGACAGGCTGGTCAGCTTCGTGGATCTGGCCCCCACCGTACTCAGCTTGGCCGGGCTGAATATCCCCGACTACATGCAGGGCGGAGCCATCGCGGGCGAGCATGCAACGCCGGCCCCCGCCTTCATGCACGGCTATCGCGGGCGCATGGATGAGCGCTACGACCTGGTGCGCTCGATCACCGATGGGCGCTTTATCTTCATCCGTAACTACATGCCCCACCGCATCTACGGCCAGTACCTGGAATACATGTTCCAGACGCCGACGACGCGTATCTGGAGGGAGCTCTACGAGCAAGGCAAGCTGCAGCCGCCCCAGACCTTCTTCTGGGAAACCAAACCGCCCTGGGAACTCTACGACCTGCAGAGTGATCCGGACGAGGTCCACAACTTGGCCCACGACCCAAAGTACCGTGCCGTACGTGAGCGCCTGCAGGACGCTCAACGGCAGCAGATCATGGCCATCCGCGATCTAGGTTTTCTGCCCGAATGCGAGCTACACGCTCGTACAGGTGAGAATCCCCCACACACCTGGGGCGAGGATGATGCGAGTTATGACCTAGCCCGGATCCTGGCCATGGCCGAACGGGCCAGCCGTTGGAACAGGGACACCGATGAGCCCGAGGCAGAGCCCCACCGCAAGTGGATGCAGGATGCCCTTGATGACCCGGACAGCGCCGTGCGTTATTGGGCTGCCCTCGGCCTAGGCATTCTCGGCCCCGATCCCAAACATTCCAATCGCTCAGAACTCGACAAGCTACTCGACGATTCCTCAAACGCCGTACGCATCGCAACGGCTGAACTACTCATCCGTCACGGTTCGGCCGACGAGCGCCAGAAGGCCGTGCAGACACTGCTGGACTGCGCCGATATGACGCAGACCGGAATCTGGGATGCAGTACTCGCCCTGGGCACCCTCGATTCCCTGGCCCTGGATGACGCGCTGTTCTCCGATGTACTTGGAAAACTACCCCGGCAGTCCGCGGCCGTTCCTGAGAAATTCAGCCGTTACGTCGGTAGGCTTCTCGAACACATGGGTGTCGAAAACTGAGCGGAGAGTGGCCCTGAGGCATGGATATTGGGGGGGAACGGACCATCGAAAAAGTCCTGGTAGCCTATTCCAGTATGAGGTTACTGATCCTTCTGGCCCTGCTGACTGCTCCCTCAAGTGCGCAGGTTGTTCTTGCCCAATATCAGGCAGGCAATGCAGGTAGACCACCCACGGCGCCGGATCCCCAAACCCAGGGCTGGACCCTGACCGATCCATCGAATGGCGCAGTGATCTTGTCGGGGCTCTCTCCAGATGGGGCGACCGGATCTAACGCCTGGATGATCGACGATCAGGTCACCTTTGGCGGAGCGCGCGC
>JAPKBO010000132.1 GCA_028823395.1 Planctomycetota bacterium
TTCTTTGCCGTTCTGGAGAACGACCTTCGCAGGGTCTTGGCCTACAGCCTGAATAACCAGCTTGGGTTCATGGTGGTGGGAGTCGGGATCGGCACCGAGTTGGCCATCAACGGCACGGCGGCCCATGCATTCGCCCACATCCTCTATAAGGCCCTGCTCTTCATGACCATGGGGGCCGTCCTGCATCGCACAGGAACGACAAAGGCCACCGACCTGGGCGGACTCTACAAGTCCATGCCACTGACAACGTTCTTCTGCCTGATCGGTGCGGCGTCCATCTCCGCCTTCCCGCTCTTCAGCGGGTTCGTCTCCAAGTCCATGATCCTGACAGCGGCGGCTGAGGAGCATCACCTAGGCGCCTTTCTCGTGCTGCTGTTCGCTTCAGCGGGAGTCCTCCACCACTCGGGTATCAAGATTCCTTTCTATGGCTTCTTCGGTCACGACCGAGGCCTTCGAACACGGGAGGCTCCGTGGAACATGCTGCTAGCCATGGGCGGTGCGGCGGCTCTCTGCGTGGGCTTGGGCATCTGGTACGAACCGCTCTATGCCCTGCTTCCGTACGCCGTGGACTACGTGCCTTACAACATGACGCACGTGGTCACTCAGTTGCAACTGCTGCTGTTTGCTCTCGCCGCATTCATCTTCATGTACAAGGCCCATCTGGAGCCACCGGAGATCCGCGCCATCCACTTGGACACGGACTGGCTTTACCGTCGGGCCGGCAAGCGACTGGCATTGGGCCTCGGGGCGGGCGTGCAGAGCCTGTGGGCAAGCGTGTCGGGGGCCGCACTGGGTGCCGCGTGCGGCGTGGGCAGCATGATTGCGCGGGTGCACAGGCCGGGCGGCCCCGTTGGAGAACCGCTGCCTTCTGGCAAGTCGGCCCTTTGGGCAGCCGTGTTGCTCTTCGCATTCTTGGCTCTGGCGCTCTTCTTCTCTGACTTCTGACGGCCGCCGGGCTGACTTGCGATCAGCGCCTGGAGAGGCCACCATCTTCCTCCATGGGTCCCTCCCCTACTCAAGCATCAACCGATCGGCCTGAAGCTCCGGTTCTCGATCGGCAGGAGGCATGCGCCATTCTGCATCGCCTCTACGGGGTCGTTGGGGATTTGACGGAACTGCCAAGCCACGTGGACCGCAATTTCCGTGTGGCTGGGGCTACCGGGGAAACCTTTGTGTTCAAGGTGGCCTATGCCGAACAGCCGAGCGTCCTACTGGGACTGGAGAACGAAGCATTTAAGTGCCTAGTACGTGAGACCCCTGGAATAGCCCCCAGCCTTTGCCCTGACCTAGAGGGCTCTGTGACTCCCAGCGTGACTCTCAAGTCCGGTAAGACCCACAGGGTGCGACTCCTGACGTGGGTGGAAGGGGACCCCCTCGCCCTCATTGCCGAGCGCGGCCCCCAACTGCTTCGATCGCTGGGACAACTCCTTGGCCGAACGTGTGGAGCTTTGAATTCTCTGCCGGCCCCCTCAGCCTTACCCGCACGGCGCTGGGATCTATCCGAAGCCGCTTGGACCTTTAACCTGACGGCCGACCTCATCGATCGCCTCGCGTTGCGCGCACCTAGCCCGTTAGCCCTGGATGCTCTACAGCAGGCTCAGCTGCACTTTGCTGCCACGGTACTGCCGGCCTTTTCGGACCTTCCCCATGGAGTGCTCCATGGAGACGCCAATGACCACAACCTCCTAGTGTCAGGAGACGGCGAAGAGTTGCGGGTCACCGGAATCATTGATTTCGGCGACGTGACCTGGGGACCGCGCGTCTTCGACGTGGCCATCGCTTGCGCCTATGCCATTCACCATAGCGACCAACCGTTAGAGGCCATTGGCCAGATCGTAGCGGGCTATCACGAACACTCGCCCCTGACCGAGGCCGAGTTGGCCGTGCTCATTCCAGCGCTAGCCATGCGACTCGTTCAAAGCGTCGTTGTGTCGGCCTCCGACGGAGCAGACCATGACGACGATAGCTACCTTCGGGTTAGCGAAGCGCCGTCCTGGCGGGCACTGGAGAAACTGAGCTCGATTGAGCCAAGCGCAGGCCACCAACACCTGCTAGAGGCGTGCAACATTGCCCCGTCGAGCGATCCTCGCTCAACACTGCAGGCCAAGCACATTCAAGCCCTTCGCGATCGGCACATGGGCCCCTCGCTGTCCACGTCCTACGATCGGCCCCTCCACCTGGTTCGCGGCCAAGGCACCTACCTGTTCGATCGGGCGGGATTCGCCTACTTGGACGGCGTCAACAACGTGTGCCACTTAGGGCATGCACACCCAGGCCCCGTGGAGGCCGCCACTCGTCAGGCTAGAACCCTCAACACAAATACTCGCTACCTTCACGACGAGGTCGTGCGACTCGCAGAGCGTCTGAGCGGACTCTTCCCGGATCCACTAAGCGTCTGCTACTTCGTGAATTCCGGCAGTGAGGCTGGCGAACTCGCCCTTCGTCTGGCCCGGGCCGCAACGGGCCGGCAAGGGGTTATCTGCGTGGAGGGTGGGTACCACGGCAACACCTCTGCCATGATCGACATTTCCCCCTATAAACACTCGGGACCTGGAGGCAACGGCGCCCCGCCCTGGGTGGGCGTATTACCGCTCCCGGACCCGTACCGAGGCCTGCACACAGGACGGGCAACGGCGGACGCCTACGCCAACCACTTTGAGCAAGTCACGGACCGACTGGCCGCAGCAGGCTATCCACCCGCGGCCCTGTTCGCTGAGGCCCTGATCGGCTGTGGCGGCCAGATCATTCCCCCGACCGGTTGGCTTTCCGCAATCTATGCCAAGGCCCGGGCCAGCGGTGCCGTTTGCGTTGCAGATGAGGTACAGGTTGGATTTGGTCGTGTCGGCACCCACTGGTGGGCCTTCGAGCGCGAAGGTGTCATCCCCGACATCGTCACCCTTGGCAAGCCCATGGGGAATGGCCACCCCGTTGCCGCCGTGATCACCACCCCCGCCATCGCGCGCGCTTTCGATCCGGAGATGGAGTACTTCAACACCTTTGGTGGAAACCCTGTTTCGTGCGCAGTAGCGAACGCCGTCCTCGACGTGATTGAAGGCGAGCAGCTCCGCAACCGGGCCCGCACAGTGGGCCAATGGCTCAAAGCCGAGCTCCAATCTGTGGCCGAGACCACCCCCGCCATGGGAGACGTACGCGGAGTCGGCATGTACCTGGGCATCGAGTGGGTGCTCCCGGGGGCCGAGCCCGTACCTGATTCTATTGGCGCGGCACGGGTGGTGTCCCATCTTCGGAACCGCGGCATCCTCCTTAGTACAGATGGGGCCGAGCACAACGTTATTAAAATCAAACCGCCGCTCAGCTTCGACATGGATGAAGCGCGCCTGCTCTGCAGCGCCCTGCGCCGTGCGGTCGAGACGTTAGGGTTCGCCCGATGAAACGAGTCCCCGTCCCGATCCGAATCCTGTGGGTCGCTTTGGCCGCGCATGTGATTTGGTTGCGCACCAGCGATGCCCATGGAGACCAGGGGTTACGCAACGCCATCAGTTTCATCTCCGTCGTGACGGGCTTAGTTGTCCATTGGGCGTGGATCGTCTTGGCGGGAGGGCTCGATCGGGGGCCCCGCCGAAGCTTGCTGATAGCTCCCCCACTCTGCCTCTTCCTGTTCTTTGCCGTCGCTCGCTTCGAGGGCTACAGCGGATTCATGATCCCCGCCTTCTCCTGGCGCTGGACCTCACCCGTGGCTCCACGGGGGCTCGCGGAGCGCCCGCTAATCACCACGGAACTCGCGGCAATCCCCGGCGCGAAGGACTACTCCGGTTTTCTTGGAACGGACCGGCGAGGCCGGGCAGATGGAGTGAGTCTCGTTCCCGATTGGCGAACGCACCCGCCTCAACTTCTCTGGAGGCAATCCATTGGGAAGGGATGGTCGGGATTTGCGGTGCAGGGGAACCTCGCCGTCACGATGGAGGAGCGTGAAGGCGAAACCGGAATATACGCGTACTCCCTAACCACCGGAGATCTCCATTGGGCCTATACCTGGCCCGGCACATTCGACCATAGCTTGGCTGGCGCTGGCCCGCGCTGCACTCCATCTATCAACCAGGGCCGGGTCTACGGGTATGGCCCCCGGGGGCGACTCGTGTGTGTTGCCGCCGACACCGGGGCTCTGATTTGGGAGCACGACCTGCCCCTTGAATACGGGGGCAGCCAGGCTCAGGAAACCAAAAACGTGCTCTACGGTCGGGCCAATTCCCCCCTGGTGACCGGGGGCATGCTCATCATCCCGGGGGGCGGCGACGCTGCCGGAAAACAGGTCGGATTGGCAGCCTATGACGCACTCACCGGGGAGATCATTTGGGAGAGCCCGGGCAGGCAGCTGAGCTATGCGTCCCCGAACCGAGCGACCCTTGCCGGCCTGGACCAGCTCCTAACCGTCAATGAAGGCAGCATCACCGGGCATGACCCCAAGGACGGATCCATTCTTTGGGAGCACCCTTGGCCAAGCGGAAGCTCGACCGATTCCGCAGCATCCCAGCCCGTGCCACTGCCCCCGGACGGCGTCCTGATCACGAAAGGGTACGGACTTGGGGCCATGCGGTTGCAGCTTGCTCCGGGTCCTGGAAAGACCCTGGCGGTCAAAGTGCTTTGGCGCGAGCGCCGACTCCTCCGGACGAAACTCACCAACGTGGTCATGAATGGCCCCTACGCCTATGGACTCTCTGATGGGATCCTGGAGTGCGCCGACCTCAATCAGGGCCGTCGCATCTGGAAGGGTGGGCGCTACGGGCACGGACAAATCCTCGGCTCCGGGGATCTCCTCCTTGTGCAGACAGAAGCGGGTGAAGTCATCCTTCGGGAGGCCAGCCCGGATGCAAAGCCAGGCACTCCCGGAGCAGACCTTGGGCGCATCAAAGCCCTCGACGGTAAGTGCTGGAACAACCTAGCCCTGGCCGGAGACGTTCTCCTGGTACGCAACGGCCAAGAGGCCAGCGCCTGGCGGTTGGCCGTCCGCCCCGACTAAGCGCAGAACTCGAGAGCCTGCCTGAAGTCCTCGATCAGGTCCGCCTGCCCTTCGATACCCAGTGCCACGCGCACAAGTCCCGGACCAACGCCGGCAGCCTGACGCTCTTCAGGACTCAGGATGGCATGGGATGAATCCACAGGCATCGTGATAAGGGTCTCGGTACCCCCGAGGCTGGGAGCGTAAGCCGGGATAAGTACCGCCTGCACCAACTTGCGTGCAGCCGACTCTCCCCCTGCAAGTTCGAAGGAGAGGAGCCCACCCCACCCCGAAAGCCATTCCCGTGCCTGAACACTTCCCGGATGGCCTGGAAGGCCGGGGTAATTCACGTGCTCAACAGCCGGATGCCCAGCGAGGAACTCAGCCAGAGCCTGGGCGTTGGTGCACTGGCGCTCCATCCGAACTCCGAGGGTTTTTAGTCCTCGGGTCAGTAGGAAGCACGCATTGGGATCGAGGCATCCGCCGAGTAACGTCAACCTGGATGCAATCTCCCCCACCCATTTCTCACTGCCCAAAACCGCACCCGCGAGAATGTCGCTGTGCCCATTCAAGTATTTGGTCGCACTGTGCAAGGAAATGTCTATCCCGACTTCGATAGGTCGGCAAAGCACCGGGCTTGCCAGGGTGTTGTCCGTGAGGCTCACCAGCCCATGTTCCTTAGAAAAGGCGGCAGCCGCAGGAAGGTCTGGCAGCCTCAGCAGGGGGTTGGTCATGGTCTCGAGGTAGAACGCCTTCGTCTCCGGCCGTAAAGCCGCCCTCCAAGAACCTGGATCGGATCCATCGACGGTAGTACTGGATACACCCAACCGATTCAGTTCGCCGTGGATCAAAGCGTGCGAGCCGCCATAGAGTTGGTCGCAGACGAGAAGGTGGTCCCCAGGGACCACAACGCTCAGCAGAGAAGCACTAATCGCAGCCATGCCACTGGCGCATACCAGCGCAGCCTCCGCCCCTTCAAGGCTCGCAAGCCGCCCCTGTATCTCCAAGTGATTGGGCGTGTTATGGAGCCGAATGTATTGGAGGGAAGCCAGGGCCTCCTGTGGACTCGCTGGGCCCTCTGGGGGCTGCACACCCATAGCGCTCTGAAAGATAGGTGTCACGACCGACCCAGCAATGCGCGGATCGGGGGCTGCGGCGTGAATCAGCCGCGTATCGAACTGCATGCGATCGGGGTCCAAATGGCTCATTGGTCAAGGCTCGTCGTAGAATCGGGAGTGGCGATCGTACAAGGTAGGGAGTCGCCTCAGCTACCTGACCATGCGCTCATTCCCCACTGCTCCAATCCTGCTCGTCGTGCTCCTGGCTGGATCCTGCGATAAGGCCCTGCCTCCCGAGGGTCCCAAAGCCGAATCTGCACCAGCTGCTGCAGGGCCGCGGTCGACGCCCCAGCCGAAAATGGACGCCCGCCGCCAAAGAGAACTGCCCGGCAAACCTGAGTGGGTTAGCGCGGGCGATCTCGACGGAGATGGATTTGATGAGCTGCTTGCGACCACACTATCTCCCGGGACGCTGCACGTTTTCCGCGGGGGGCCTGACGGGCTCGACCAGGAGCCGTCGCTGACGAAGGTTGGCGACTACCCCCTGCGCCCTATCCTCATTCCCGAAAGCAAAGGGCCGGGCCAGCAGGTCGTCATCGCGGAGCGAGCAACCGGTTCCATCACGTGGTTGCGGCCCTTGCTGGCGCCGGAAAACCAGGTTGTCGCCCGGGTTGAACTTCCCGCCCCGCCCAGGGCTCTGGCCAGCGGCGACATGGGTGGCGACGGGCACAACGAGCTGGTTCTAGCCCTCGACGGGCGCCAGCTCGCAGTGGTTAGCACGCTGGGCATTCAGCAGCTCATCCCGTTGGCTTCGGCTCTTCCACGCTGCTTAGTCCTCGCGGGCGATTGCCTGTTCGTGGGAAGCCAGGCTGAGCGCCGGGTCGACCGCTACCTGTGGCGCGATGGCCGGCTCCTCCCTGAGCCGACGAGCTTCGACCTCCCCGGTATTCCACGGGACCTATCCGTGGATGACGTCGATGGGGATGGTGATTTGGAACTCATCGTTGCTGGAGGGGCGGATAGCCTTTGGGTTTTCGGATGGCAGACCGCGGGCGGGCCCTCTGCCCTGGAATCGGATCGTGCTTCTTCGCGGCGACTGGATTGGAAGCAGGGGTCCGTACCGATCGACTTTTGCCTGCGGCAACCCGCACAAGGTCCATCCGCCGCACCGAGCTCCCCGGAACGCTTGGTTTTGAACTATGCGTCGATGACCTATTCACGCCTGTGGGGCTTCGCTCGTGCCGGACCGCTGGGGACCCATGGAGGATATGCAGGACAGACCCCCACCTCGGCGGCCTTCATACACATGGATGCGGATCCTTTCCTGGACCTGGTCGTTGCAAATCGTGACTCGCACGCCCTAAGCCTCATAAGCGGCAAGGACGTGCACACCTTCCAACAACCGCAGCGAGTACCCGTTGGGGGTTTCCCCAACGCCATGGCGCAGGGCGACCTGAACGGCGATGGACGCGTAGACCTGGTGGTTGTCAATTCCAAGCAGGACAGTATCTCCATCCTGCTTGGCCACGAGAATGGCCTTGTCCCTCGAGGGGAGAGCCACGTCGACCGCGGGCCACATGCGCCACAGATTCTGGATCTGGATGCTGACGGCTACATGGATTGCGCGCTGCTCACATCGGACGCCACGGGGTGTCGCTACCGCCGCCTATTCGGAAACGGCACTGGAACCCTCGCCGCCGACCCTGCAATTGAAGCTGAGAGCGTAGGAACCGGCAATGGGGACTGGGTCCTATGCGACGTGACTGGCGATGGAGCTCGGGAACTTCTCGTTCTTTCACCGGAACGGAATCAGCTCACCCTTTTTGAAGCCCCAGGGCGCGAACCACTTCGCTATCTGCAAACGGTGACCATCCCTGGAGGACCCAAGGCAATATCTACCCTCAAGGGTGAGCCGGGCCAACCACCGATCCTCGCCGTGGCCATTACAAGAGGCGAGCAGAAGGGCGTCCTAATTGGGTCTTTCAGCCGTACGGGTCCGAGCGGTCCGCTCACTTGGGCCACCCAACATAAAATCCCCCTGCCTATCGTGCCGATAGCTCTTGAGTCCGCGGACATGGATCTCAACGGACTGGAAGATCTCGTAGTGCTGGGTCTAACTTCCGAGGGTGGCGTCGAGGGCCGCCTTGTCCCTGTCCTCCAGTACGAAGTCGAGGGCATCCGCCACTTCCGACATTGGATGCGCCTGCCAACCTCCACCATGCCTCGCGATATAGACCTCGCGGACCTCAATGGTGATGGGCTACCTGAAGTGTTGGTCTGTGCTCAATTCGCCCACATTGTGGACCTATGGGAAGGTGGCACCAAGGGCACCGGCACCTTCACCCTATCCCGGCGTGACGGCATCGGCACAGGGGTCGGGGCCATGGCAGCGGAAATTCTAGATCTCGACGGCAAAGGCGGATTGGATCTAGCGGTTGCCGATGGCCACGCAGATCAAATCAGCCTCGTCCTGAATTCAACAGAGCAAGTGCCCTAACGATCCAAACGCCGAAGCCACGTAATCAGCGCCGGACATAGCCGCAGTCCTCCCCCAGCTGAATTGAAGTGCAGCGTTTCGCGCTGCCCAAGCAGGTATCCGTATTCCCGACGATAGTGCTCGTCACTCGTGATCAACAACGTCGCGGCCATGGCCCTAACGCGATCCTCATCGAGAGTGTCCGGTTCGCCATAGCAGAGGCCCAAGCCCAAGAGCAGATTGGCGGGCGCTCCGGGTAAATCTCCGACCTGGATCCCTGTTTTTGGATCGAAATCCAGGAAGGTCACGTCCCCGAAAGCCCCGTTCCTGTACTGCTGAGCTTTGAAGTGCGCGCGCATGGCAGCGGATAGCAATGGTCGCAACTCCGGTCCAAGCTCCGGTTTTTGGCCGACGCGCTGAAGCATCAGTTTCCAGCAACGGATTTGATCTGCTGCCACGCTCCCACCCATCCGCAAACAATCACCCCACATGTCCCGGTAGTGCGCCCAGCCTTCATCCACCAGTGCCCCCATCCCAGCATCATCGGGGAATGCCGACAGCATCGTCACGGCCCGAGCACCGTAGTGTCCAAAATCGTCGTCAAATCCAGGATCCACGTCATGCCAATTCCCCGGCCAATGGTGCGTGAATTCGAAAGCCGCAAGAGCGTTGCGAGCAGCGTCCTCCATAACCGCATTCCCCGCCAAGGCACCTAAGCGGGCGAGCTGCGCGGGTACATCCAGCCGCCGTAAAGGATTGGTCGAAAGATTCACGGCCCCATCCACGGCTCGGTAGGACGCCACCACCGTTCCATCGGGAAGGATGCCCCGTTCAAGGATCGCGCCGCCCATGGCGAGAGCCGCGTCGAAGGCCCGGGCCTTCAACGCCTGGGGCAGAGTCCCGTCGGGCACCTCCGAGACGTCAATAAGAAATTCAAGGTCGGCGGCTATCTCCCGAAACCGATTACCGTCCGCTCGCTGCTCAGCAGAGACCCAGCGCCTAGGTAAGTGCGTCGTTTCATCAAGGCAGTGTTCGAGGTACGACTCGAGGAAGGATTCAAAGGCGGCACGCCAGGCCGGGTCGTCTTCATATTCCAGGGCTGCAAGAAGGAAGGAAAAGAGGGGGAAGAAACCTCCCGGAAATTCGGATATCTCACCGTCCTCGGCACGCAGTGGCTCCCCTGTCACAACGTCAAACGAACGCTGAATGAAGACTCCGCCAGGCGGTCGGCCGAGCTCCAACCAGGAGCCAAAAATGTGGTGCAAGCGTTCAACAACGGCGGCCCTTAGCTCGGCTTCGCTAGGGCAAGGTAATGGAACCCAGGCCTGCAAATCACCCCAGCGAGCAGGGGCTTCACCAGCAGGACCAACGGACAAGACCAATCGTGGCTGTAGCTTTCGACCCAGAACGACCTCTATTTCCTCCCCCAGAATCGCGAACTCCTCGCGTACACCGGGGGCACCCACCTCACGCTCAAATAATCCACCAGCGCCATCCCGAAGTTCCACGCGGCCCACACCATGAACGACCCCAACGACCCGTATATTTCCCGCCAAGGGGCCGTAGGCCGAAATGGGTTGTGACGCTCGGGAACCGACAGGCGTTTCAAGCAGTACACCTCCACCCACCGTCACCACACGCGCCTCACCTTGGAGGCGCCACCAAGGGATCAGCTGTTGGCGCCTCGCGTCCGGGCCCGCGTAGGCCTCACGCATGTCGCCATTGTCCACGAGCCCGAAGACTGAAGATGTCTCGGCCAGTGGTGACCGCGTATCCTGGGCCAGGGCACCCGCGGGGGTACCCAG
>JAPKBO010000335.1 GCA_028823395.1 Planctomycetota bacterium
GAGAAGATGGACGTCGAGTCTGAATGTGTCAGCGGCGCCTCCAATGCCCAACTGTTCGACTTGAAAGGGCGCACGGGCCTAGTCCTCCTGGATCTGAACATGCCCGGGGTGGACGGCGTGGAGGTCCTACGCCGCTTGTCTGCGGCCGATTGTCAGGCTCAGGTCTGCCTGATGTCCGGGACGGCCAAGGAGGTCCTTGAGGCTGCCAAGCGACTGGGTGTCGAGTTGGGTCTGAAGATGATTGAACCTGCCTCAAAGCCCATAGAATTGTCCGTTCTCCAGGATCTCCTACGCCCCTTGCAGGTCTCCACTGTGAGCCGCAAGCCGACTAAGGACGAGTTGGCGGTCGCAATGGAGTGCGGAGAGATCGTCCCCCACTTCCAGCCGAAGGTGAGCCTGGCGACAGGCAAGACCACGGGCTACGAGGCCCTGGCTCGCTGGAATAGCTCACTTCTGGGCAATGTGCCGCCCAGTACCTTCATCCCCTTGGCGGTCGAGGCTGGCCTGATGGGGGAGCTGACACGCATTATCGTGCAGAAATCGCTCGCGTCAATCGAGCCATGGTGGGGGACGGCGTGCCTCTCCGTGAACTACTCACCGATTCTCTTCGAAGATCTCGAGTACCCGGATCGGCTTGAGAAGTGGACCCGGGCAGCGGGCATCGACCCGGATCAAGTGATGCTAGAGATCACCGAAAGCGAGGCCATGCGGGATCCGGTCCGCTATATCGACATCCTTGTGCGATTCCGGCTCAAGGGCTTCCACCTGTCCATCGACGACTTCGGGACGGGCTTCAGTTCCATGCAGCACCTGTACGAGTTGCCTTTCGAAGAACTCAAAATCGACCGCTCGTTCATTTCCAAAGTCAAAGACGACGCGAATGCGCGGGTGATCGTCAAGGCGATGGTTGAGCTGGCCCGCGGGCTGGGCTTGTACTCTCTTGCCGAAGGCGTTGAGGATGCGGAGACCGCCAAGATTCTCCAGGCAATCGGATGCCAGGGCGTACAGGGTTACCACTACGCCCGCGCCCTCCCGCTTGACGCCCTGCGCGAGTGGGAAACACAACGCATCAAGGATCCCGTTCAGGGAGTCGTCCAGTTTCCAGATGATGGCTCGGTTCGAGACGGGTCGAACTAGTGGTTCCCTCCGATTTGGATCAGAGGGGTAGGTTCTTCCAAGTGCGCGCTTGTGCGCCACAACTTGCCTAGGTGTTGGGGATGCGCGATAAAGAGAACATGATGATTACAGGCAACAACCACAGGTCGGAGAAAGATCCCAGCGTTCTAGCCGACCTTGGCTCCCCGGGAAATTTCGACGGCGCCAGCGGCTGCGAGGAAAGCCTGACCGAGCCTGAGGGGGCTAGGTTTGAGTGCTCAGCACCCATTGAGGCTACCTCTCATTCCAGCCGTTCGGAAAGCCGGGGAGTTTCAGAGGGAGAGAAAGAGGTGCATCCCTTGGCAGGTAAGGGGTGCACCTCACTTTCCGCACCGGAGCTGGTTGCTCTGGATACCGACAGTCTGTGGAACATGTATTTGGACGCAAAGGAGCGCCAGGACGAGGCGGACAAGACTCAGGTGCGCAACGCGCTAATGGAGAAGTACCTGCCCCTTGTGCGGGTCATCGCTCTGAAGCTTCTCCGGACCATGCCGAGCTCCGTCGAGCTTGACGACCTGGTTAGCTCAGGTGTATTCGGCTTGATGGACGCCATCGGCCGCTTCGACCCCGAGCGCGGAGTGCGCTTCAAGAGCTACTGCTCGACTCGAATCCGCGGATCCATTCTGGACCAGCTACGATCCGAGGACTGGGTGCCCCGCCAGGTTCGGCTCCAGGCGAGCAAGATCGACCGGGCCCTCAAGGACCTGGGTGAGGAATATGGACGCGAACCCACTGAAGGAGAATTGGCCACTCGCTTGGATTGTGACGAGGCCGAGCTCCGGCGACGCCTTGCCCGGTCACAAGCGACGCGCATGGTGTCCCTTTCAGGCAAGTGGTCCGGTCAGGACGGAGACGGCGAGCAGATGGCCCACACCCTGAAGAACCAGAAGGCTGTCGAGCCCACCGAGGTCTTGAATGAAGCCGACGTGCTGAGCTTCATCAC
>JAPKBO010000336.1 GCA_028823395.1 Planctomycetota bacterium
CGCGAACCGGCACTCGCCCTCAGCCGGACTCGAGTCCCGGATCACGACTCATCCGGGCATCCACTCCTTCCTTCGGGCACATCCACCGGATACTATTACGCCGTTGACCACCTCGTTTCCCGAGAGGACACAAAAATGAACGGTGCCGAGAGCCTGCTCCGATCCCTGGTCTCGGCCGGGGTTGAACTCTGCGTAACGAACCCCGGCACGTCGGAAATGCATTTCGTCGCCGCACTCGATCGCGTGCCAGGAATGCGCGCTGTTCTCGGGCTCCAAGAGAACGTTGTGACGGGCGCCGCGGACGGCTACGGGCGAATGGCCGACAAGCCAGCGTCCACCTTGCTTCACCTGGGGCCCGGTCTTGCCAATGGTCTCGCCAACCTCCACAACGCGCGCCGCGCTCACACGCCCATCGTGAATGTGATTGGCGACCATGCCACGGGGCACCGCCACTTGGACGCCCCGCTCACCTCGGATGTAGAGGCCGTCGCTGCGCCCTTCTCCCACTGGGTGCGGACTTCCAGTAGCTCTCGTGCGGTGGGCCGGGACGCAGCCGAGGCCGTGGCGGTCGCGAGAACGGCCCCGGGGAAAATCGCGTCCTTGATCCTGCCGGCTGATACCTCGTGGAACGAGCCGGGTGTGCCGGCCCAGTCACGCGCGATTCCCGACCGACCCCTTCCTCCGGACGAAACAATCGATGCGATCGCAAGGCGTCTACAGAAGAGCGAGCGCCCCGCCCTGCTCATGAATGGCCGTGGGCTTCGAGAGGAAGCCCTGGGACTGGCTGCAGCCATCGCAGAAGCCACAGGGGCGCGCCTCCTGTCCGATACCTTCTACGGTCGCCTCGAGCGCGGGGGCGACCGTGCCACAATCGCCCGCTTACCCTACTTCCCAGAACAAGCGGCCGCGGTTCTTGCGGATGTCACCGACCTTGTGCTCGTCCACACCAAGGCGCCCGTCGCTTTCTTCGCCTATCCCGACCGACCCAGCGAGCTTGTCTCGGCGAGCACAAAGGTATCGACCCTCGCAGAACTCGAGGAAGACGCAGAGGGGGCGCTCCGCGCCCTGGCCGAGCGACTGGGCATCCGGCGTATCGAGCGCGGGAAGCATCGCGCGTCCACGGTAATTCCTGGGAAGCCCAGCGGAGAACTCAACCCCCTCACCGCCGCCCAAGCAGTCGCGGCAACCCTGCGTGAACATACAATCGTGGTCGACGAGGCGGCGACCTGCGGATTCGCCATGCTCGACGTCACCGCACCGGCTCCGGCCCATGACTGGCTTGCGCTCACAGGCGGAGCGATTGGCATGGGGATCCCGGTCGCGACGGGCGCCGCGCTTGCGTGTCCCGAGCGAAGGGTGCTGAATTTACAGGCCGACGGTTCGGCGATGTACAGCCTCCAGGGCTTGTGGACCCAGGCGAGTGAAGGCCTCGACGTGACGACAGTCCTGCTCGCCAACCGGAGCTACGCGATCCTGAACGCGGAGCTCGAACGCACCGGCGCCGCCCCCAGCAAGGAGGCACAAAGACTCTTCGATCTCGGTCGGCCGGAGATCGGCTTCGCGACTCTTGCCCGGGGGATGGGCGTGCCTTCAGTGCGCGTCCAAGACGCAGAGTCCCTCGCTCGCGAACTCGAGGCCTCCTATGACGAGCCGGGACCGCGCCTGATTGAGGCCGTCCTGTAACCCTCAGTCCTCCCCGTAACCAACTCAGGGTAGGTGCTGACGGTTCGCTGTCGGGGCTCTCTCTCGGTCAAGGCCAGAACTCGCCCAAAGTGGATCCGCCCCAAGTCCCCTTTGGAGCCGCGAAAGCACTCACTTTGAAAACTAGAGGTTGTACCCGCTCTCCTCGTGAAGAGCGACATCGAGTCCCAATGACTCGTCCTCTTCCGAAACGCGCAAACCCACCAAGACATCCACCAGCTTAAGAAGTGCGAAGCTCGCGATCCCGGCCCACAAGGCGGTCACAGTGGCCGCAAAGATCTGAACCCCGACCTGGGAAACGATGTCCAACCCCTCTTGGTTGCCCCCCAGAATGGCCGCACCAAATATTCCCGCCATGACCGTCCCCAGGAAGCCTCCCACTCCGTGTACCCCAA
>JAPKBO010000133.1 GCA_028823395.1 Planctomycetota bacterium
CATCAAGCTGGACCAGTGGCCGAATACCAATAAGGTCGGAGTCACCGTGTGGGGTGTCGTCGACGCGACCTTCGACGTCAAGGCTCCACTCCAGACCTGGATGCACCTGGCCTTCGTGGGCAGCGCGGGGGGAATCGATCTCTACGCGGACGGACTCTACGCGGACAGCGTTCCCTACGCACTGCGCGCGCCCACCGGGCCGATCGGAGGCCTGGGAGATGCGCTGAACGCCGTCGTCGACGACGTACGCGTCTACAACCGCACCCTCAGCGCTTCGGAGATCTTCGATCTAGCCCAGTGAGGCGAGGGTAACGAGTCCGTACCGCGTTCTGTCCGAAGGTGTCCTGAAACCCCCTCCCCCAGCCTGGCGTTGCGGCTATGGGGGGGGCTGTGCGAGGATGGGAGGATAAAGTTCGCTGCGATCCCGTCCGCACCCGTCTCCACAACAGTGAGAGCTCCCACCATGACCCGTTTGACACGTCGCCAGTTCCTGCAGACCACGACCACCACCGCTGCAGCGGGCAGCTCCTTGATCCTCATGGGCACGCGCGCTTCGGGCGCGGTGCGCGGGGCCAACGATCGACTGCGCATCGCCGTGGCCGGCCTCAACGGCCGCGGAGGCGCTCACGTTGGCGGCTGGCTGGGCCAGGAGAACGTGGAGGTCGCCTACCTGGTCGACCCGGACGCCAACGTCCTGGGCAAGGCCGTGAACAATCTGCAGAAGCGCCTCGGCGGCGCGAGCAAGGTCAAGGCGGTGGCCGACATACGCCACGCCCTCGACGACGACAGCATCGACGCCATCTCGATCGCGACCCCCAACCACTGGCACGCGCTGATGACCATCTGGGCTGCGCAGGCGGGCAAGCACGTCTACGTCGAGAAGCCCATGAGCCACGACGTGGCCGAGGGCCGCGTAGCGGTCGAGGCACAGCGCAAGTACGGCGTTGTGATCCAGCACGGCACCCAGAACCGCAGTGACGCCCGCATCGCCGGGCTGCACCAGGCCATCGCCGAGGGCAAGTTCGGCCGGCTCAAGACCTCGTACGGCTACTGCTGCAAGCCGCGCGGCGGCATCGGGCAGAAGGCCAGCGGACCCGCGCCGGAGAACCTGGACTGGAACCTGTGGCGCGGACCGGCTCGGGTTGGGGACTACCACCCCAACTTCGTGCACTACAACTGGCACTGGTTCTGGGAGACCGGCAACGGTGACCTCAACAACCAGGGCACGCACCAGCTGGACATCGCGCGCTGGGCTCTGGATGCGGACCAGACCCACCCTGTGCGCGCCATGGCCCTCGGTGGACGCTTCAAGTGGAAGGACCAGGGCGTGACCCCCAACACCATGTTCGGCATCGCCGAGTTCCCCAACGGTCAGTGGGTCTTCTTCAACGTGCGCAACGTCAACTACGAGGGCTACCAGCGCCAGGTCGAGAACGAGTACTACTTCGAGGATGGTGGGCGCATCGTGCGCGGTGAGTACTTCGCCAAGGGCAAGCAGATCGGCGAGAAGCTGCAGGTGTCGGCGGGCGAGGTCACCCCGGGCGGGAACTGGGGCTCATTCATTCGCGCTGTGCGCGCGGGCGACCCGAGCATGGCCAACGGGAACGTGCTCGATGCGCACTACGGCTGCGTGCTGGGCCACTTGATCAACAACTCCTACCGCCTGGGTGAGCAGATGCCATTCAACGCCAAGGCGGGCCGCTTTGGCGACAACTCCGAGGCCTTCGAGCACTTCATGCGCCTGCACGGCACCCTGACCGAGGGGGTCGGTATGCCCGAGGACCAGGGCACCTACACCGTGGGCCCCTGGCTGAGCTTCGACCCGGAGTCCGAGCGCTTCATGGGCGATCACGCTAGCGACGCAAACGCCCTGCTTAAGGACTCCAACCGCGAGGGCTTCGAGGTGCCCGCGGTCGGCAAGGTCTGAGCCGCTATCGATGAAATTCGGTTGCCAAAGTCCGCCGGGGTCCAGTCAACTTGACGCATAATCCAATCGTGGAATCACGACCGCCGATCCGAATCGACCGAACGCAACTCGCCTCGGCGACACTGCGCAAAGTCATCGAAGAGTTCGTCACCCGCGACGGGACCGAATTAACCGACTCCGACACCAAGGTCACCCAAGTCGAAGCCCTCCTCGACCGCGGAGAAGTGGAACTGTGGTTCGACCATGAATCGCAGACTTGCAACATCCTCCCGGCGGATTCGCAAGACGGGGACTGGGGACGAGGCTAGCGCGGCGTCACCTGCGCCACGTGGTGTATCTCGGTCTTCTCGCCGGTGCCAACGGCGAACGGAAACCGCTGACTCGATGCCGCAGCGCCAAAGCGTCCGGACTTGTCCAACGCGATGAAGCACACGTGAAGGTCGTAGCCAAGCGGATCCCGTGCCGCGATGCGATGAATCACTTCCTCGCAAGCAGCCTGCGGATGCATGCCCTGACGCATGAGCTCGACGATCATCACGCTCGCGCAGTGTCGCATGACGTTCTCACCCAACCCGGTGGCCCCCGCTGCCCCGACCGTGTTGTCGACGTAGAGTCCCGCACCGAGGATCGGCGCGTCCCCAACTCGACCCGGCAGCTTGCCGCCCGCCCCGCTCGTCGAGCAGCCGCCGGCGATGTCGCCGTTCGCATCGAGCACCAGGAGCGCGATCGTGTCGTGTCCACGCTCGCCGGGCTCCGGGTCGCGCTGCCGTTCGACCCACTTCTTCTTCAGGTCCGCGTGCTTCGCGACATCAACCGTCTTGAGGCCCTGCTCCAACGCGAACCAGCGAGCCCCCTCCCCGACGAGCATCACGTGTTTGGTTTTTTCCATAACCCGACGGGCAGCGGTGATTGGATGCACGATGCCCTCCATTCCCGCGACGCTGCCCCCGCCATGGTTGGGACCGTTCATGATGCAGGCGTCCAGTTGGGCGTACCCCGCGGCGTTTGGTCGACCGCCGAGACCGACAGATCCGTCCGAGCTAAGGAACTCGATCCGCCGAATCCCCTGCTCCACTCCATCGAGGGCCGTGCCACCATCCCGCATGGCCTGCGCGCCGACGTCCACGGCCTCCTTGCCAAAGGGCCAAGTCGCGATCATGAGCGGCCGCGCCGAAGTGCGAGCGGAACCTGCAGGTGCCGCGCACCCGGCGAGAAGAAACCCGCCGAGAACGACAGGACAGAGAAGGGATGCGAATAGGGTCCGGCTCATGACCGCTGACCATAGGCCGCTCGGTATGCTGAAGCCATGAACTCGGCCCAAGATTTCCCTAACGACGAGAACGGCGATGGGGGGTAAGGGGGACAACCCCGGAATCTGACGGCGATCGACCCCAGCTCCGGACCTGCTGGCCGACCTCGAGCTTGAATCCCCGGTGAACCTCGCCTCGGTAGCGGACGCAAGTTGGTGTTTCCGGTGTTGGATACGCACCGGTTGCGCAGGCCAACCCCCGCTGGCTTCGTTCTCAGCAAAACTCCATCGCTCGCTGGACCCCCCGAGGTGGCGCCCGTTCGGGTGGATCGGTAGGCAACCCAAGGTGGATTAGCACTCGAACGATCTGCGCCGGAGGGCTACTCCTCGTCCTCGAACTTCCAGGGGAAGGGCCGGATCAAGGCGCGCGTGGCCCAAGCATCCCACTTGGCCGAGAGCTCGGCAACCCGCTCGGGGTGCTGGGCCGCGACGTTGTGCAGCTCGCTCCGGTCGCTGCGCATGTCGTAGAGCTCCCAGGGCTTGAGCCTCGCGGGGTTGCCCGTATGACCGGTGCGCACGAGCTTCCAGTCCCCGTCGCGCACGGCAGAGTTGAGGTGGTGCTCGAAGTAGAGGGCCTCCTGCCGGCCCAGGGGCTCACCCTCGAGGGCGGGCCTGAGGCTCACCCCTTCCAGCGCGATGATCTCGTGCTCCCCGTACTTGCTCGGGTGCTCGATGCCGGCCACATCGACGCAGGTGGCCATGACGTCGATCACGTGACCCGGTTGGTGCTCCAGGCTGCCGCGTCGCTCAGCCGCCATGCCCGCAGGCCAGTGCATGATCAGCGGGCTGGAGATGCCGCCCTCGTGTGCGAAGTGCTTGTACTCACGGAAGGGCGTGTTGGACACGTTGGCCCAGCCGCGGCCGTAGCCGATGAAGGTGTCCTCGGGGCCAGCCATCTCACCCGGCCCGACCCGCAGGGGCCGGCCATCTCGGGTCTGCATGGGCGGCCAGATCTGGGTCTGCAGCCCGTCCTTGCCGAGGGGCTTGTAGTCCGTCTTGTAGGGCCTGCCTGGCGTTCCCCGTCCGTAACCCTCGGCGCAACCGCCGTTGTCCTGCAGGAACAGGATCAAGGTGTCGTCGAGTTTGCCCTGCCGCTCGATCTCCGCCACGATGCCGCCGATGCCCTGATCCATGCGGTCGATCATGGCGGCGTACACCTCCATGTTGCGGATGTCCCACTCCTTGTGCTTGACGCTCTCCCAGGACGCGGGCTGCGGCGAGAGCTCCGCGTCAGACGGCACCAGGCCCAGCTGCTTGAGGCGCTTCATGCGCTGCTCACGGATGGGCTCAAAGCCTGCGTCGTACTTGCCCTCGTACCTGGCGATGTCCTCCGGCAGGGCGTGCATCGGCCAGTGGGCGGTGGTGTAGGCCACGTACAGGAAGAACGGCTCCTCGGGCGTCTCACGCTGGTGGTCGTTCAGGAAGGTGACCGCGTTGTCGCTGATGGCGTCGGTGTAGTAGTAGGTCTCGGGCGTGTACTGGCTGTCATTCTCGGGGGTGATGTAGGTCTCGCCGCGGCACAGGGTGGCCGGGTCGTAGAAGCTGCCGGCGCCGGTGATGGTGCCGTAGAACTTCTCGAAGCCGCGCTGCAGGGGCCAGTTCGACTTGGGTCCGTTCGGGGATGTGGCGCGCGTCACATGCCACTTGCCGCTCATGTACGCGCGGTAGCCGCCGGCTCCGAGCTGCTCCGCCAGTGACACCACGTTGCGCCCCAGCTCGCCGTGGTAGCCCGGCAGGTTGCGCTCCGAGGTCATCAAGCCCAGGCCTGCCTGGTGCGGATAGACCCCAGACAGCAGGGACGCGCGCGTCGGGCAGCAGCGGGCCGAGTTGTAGAACTGCGTGAAGCGCACGCCGCCTTCGGCCAGGCGGTCCAGGTGAGGCGTCTGGATCTCGCCCCCGTAGCAGCCGATGTCGGAGAAGCCCATATCGTCCGACATGATCACGACGATGTTGGGCCGCGGCGCCCGCTGCTCGTCGCGGTCCTCGGCCTGGAGCAGCGCAGGTAGGCTGAGGCCGAAGATGGCGCTGATCAGGACTTTGCGTGCGGTGGTCAGGTGCATGGGGTTCCGTGCTTGACGACGTTCAAGTTGCCTGTCAGGTGGAGGCCCTCACCCGTGAGGCGCAGATGATAGGCGCCAGGGCGAATGAAGTTCACGTGACCGGTGGCAACAGGGTGCAGGTTGGCGGAGGCGGGAGGATTCGAACCCCCGGTAGCTTGCGCCACGCTGGTTTTCAAAACCAGTGCATTCGGCCGCTCTGCCACGCCTCCGTGGGGTTGAGGCTAGCGGGGGAGAGGCCGGGGCGCAACGCATGGGAGCGAGGACGCCGGGAGGGGCTGCAGATTTCCTACGGCCGCTTCGCGACCACGCTGTAGCCGTGACAGAAGGTGGTGTCGGAGGTCAGCTTTGAGATCAGGTGGAATTTGATCTGGATCAGGGCCAGAAGGGGCAGCAATAGCGTGCTGCGCCAACGGGACAGGATCACCGAACCATCTGACTGGCGCGATTTCGCTCCAAGCCATCGCAAGCAGAACTGCGATAGGCTCGCACCCATGGCCGAGGCGAAGTTTCCGCGCGGGGTGATCGACTCCACCTCCAACCCCGCTCCACCCAGGAGATGCTCCAGGGCACTGGGCGTGAAGCGGTAATAGTCACCGGGCAACTCGTGCAAAGGCTGGCTGAAGGGCACTGTGGCCAAGAGGCGCCCACCGGGCTTCAGTACACGCGCAATCTCGCCAAGTACCGCGCTCGGCTCGGGCAGGTGCTCAAGTACCTCCGTGCACAGAACCGTGTCGAAGCTCGCGTCACCGAAAGGTAATCGGTTGCCGTCGCCGAACACATCCACGGATTTCTTGGCCCGGTCCAGAATTTTCCACAGGTCGGGCTGCTTGTCGAGGATCGAAGGCGGGTACTCAAGACCCACGTAGCGATCCACCACGGGTTCAAACACGCTGCGGTAAGGACCCTCGGAGACGCCCACATCCAGGAGTACACCGCTGGCCTTGTCGCTCAGGTCGATCACTGACTGGCGCAGCTTGCTCCAGTCGAGCCAATAGGGATTCAAGGGCGTACGCTTGCGCCAAGCATTCAGGCTTTGGCCGCGACTGCCGCGGTAGTTCACCACGCCCACACGCTTGGGTTGGGTCAACGCCATGAGCTATGCACCTTCGAGGCTGGGCGGAACAGGCTGGTGGAGGACATGGGGCTGCTCATCCTATCAGCCTAAGGCTGCTCCTCCGGCAAGCGGAATAGCTCCAACTTGGGGCCGGGCCGCTTCAGATCCCAAATTTGCGTGAGAGGAAAGGAAAGTTCGGCCGGCAGGTTGGCATCGGCAACGGTGCCCGCATCTCCGGCGGGGTGGATGGTGAAGAGAGGACTCCCATGCACGGCCACAGGTTGCATCTTCGGGCGCGGTTGACCCTCGGCGTCCAAGCTAGCAGGAGCCGGGTCCAGGAGGATCGGGGCCACGCCATTGTCAGGCGTGCGATCCACCACAAGAACATAGCGCATGCCGAGCTCGCGCAGCAGCGCGTTGGGATCGGTACCCAGTCGTCCGGCCTCTTCCTCTTCGACCCAGGAGCTGCGCGTGCGCAGGTCGTAGTCTAAGACCGACTCCAAGGGCAGGACGTCGATGCCTTCTCCCATCGGCGGAACGGCGTCCGCTTCGAAGTACATGAATCGTCGTGCTTCTCGCCCGCCAAGCTCGCGATGCTGAGCCAGTCGGGTCAGGGCCTGGGCGTTCATGGGCACCTCCGGACCGTAGCAGTCCACGCCGATGGGGCCATCGAGATCCAGGGCCAGTAACGCGCGCTCCGCCTCTGCCCGGGTGTCCTCCTGACGCATGACCCAGACCAGACGCGTGGCCTGCACCAAGGGCAGGGCCAACAACATCAAGAGCAGAGGGCGCGCGGGCCGCCGCTCCCAGAGCCACTGCCCGGCAGCGGCCGCGGGTAGAGCGAGCAGGACGGAAAGGGGCAGGAGGTAGCGTGTGTGGTCGCCCTGGTTCGTCATGAAGAACGCGGCCCAAAGCAGAGCCATGCCCGTAATCGGTCGTGCGGCCCGGGTGCGCAGGCCCCAGACGAGACCTGCCAGAGCCAGAATCACAAGCACCGGGTCGTAGCCCACCAGCGCGCGGCTCAGCTTGTGCCAGGTCTCCGCGCGGAACGCAAAGACCAGCGCCTGACCGCCGATGGAGATGGAGTTCGAACCCAGGGCCTCACTAGCCGCCACGGCGCTCTTGTCCACGGCGCCATGCAGCACGTAGTAGGGGTGACCCAAGGCCAAAGCCGTCACGGCGAATAGGGCGACCGCCTTGAAGCCCAGACCAACAGCGGCTTTCGCATCAGGATTCGCGCGGCGCGCGCAGGTGAGCCACGCGAGTCCGGTGATGCCCAAAGCTGCGGCACCGGCCTGGTGGGTGGCGAAGGCTAGACCCGCAGCAACGGCCGAGGCCAACAGGTGCACACGGCGGCCACTATTCACGTACGCCGTCGCGCCCCAACCGGCAAGTGCCATGAAGGAGACTAGTGGGGCCCAAGGTCGCTCCTGGATGGAGAACTGCAGGTGCAGCAGTCCGGTGCCCACAAGGTATGCGGCGATCCACGCACCGCTCTTTAGACCCGCACTACGCGCGGCGCCGAAGAGGGCCAGCGGCGCGAGGCATGCCAACAGCGCGCAGAGATAACGTGCGGGCCGGTGGGCCAGATCGGGCTCGGCGAATAGGCGTTCGGCGAATTCGCCTTTGCCGGACCACTCGCCCAGGACTCGCCCCGCGCCATACTCCACCGCATAGATGGGAAGCAGCGCGTAGGACAATAGGTAGGGATAGGTCGAGTACCGACCCATGGGCGGGACCGGGTCCAGATCGCGCGCCATGCCGAGGGCGTTCTTGACGATGTGTGTGTCCGCTACGTGGTTGCGCGGCATCCCGTGTTCGATGGGGGCGAGGCGCAGGGCCAGGGGCAGGATCAGCAATAGGATCCAGCCCAGGGCACGCGGGCTGCGGGCCTTAGGCTGGTTCGGCGCCGTGGGTACGGAGGCGGCCGTCGGGGGCGATTGGGGAGGGGCAGAGATGGCTTTGATCCGGGGGTCCGTGGAAGGAATAGGGGGATTCGGATCCCGGGGCTGAACTTATCGGCAATAAATCCGTTCAGGGCTCCGTTCAATCCCATGAGAATCCCGTTCGGGGACCCCTCAGCCTCCATTTGAACCCCCTACACCCGCTCTACTATGCCCTTCCTAAAGCTTTCCGGTCTGACTTCGACGGTCAATCCCGGCTCCTCCAGTTCGCCCAAGACCCGCAGTTCGCGACTTTCTTCCCTGCCCCTCAGCCTGGTGGCGATCGCCGGTTTCCTGGTTGCCTGTCGTACCGAGCCTGCAGGTAAAGAGGGTCTGATTGTGGCTTCGACGGATTCGCGTGCTGTCGCCGAAACATCTTTCGACAGCCAGAGCTTCAGCAACGTCATCGGTATTGCCGGCGGAGCGGGGGGCAAGTACGGCGGCCGCGTGGGCAGCTTGGGCTATCTGGGTGGTGGCCGGCCGGGACTGTACGGGATGTCCGCCGATGTGGCAGGTGGAGAGGTGTACGGAGAGTTAGACCTGCGCGGGTTCATACCCACCCAGGCTGATTCGCGGCGTACCTTCGCCGTGGATGTGGACACGGCGGGCTATTCCAACGTGCGCCGCATCCTGCGTGATGGAGGGCTGCCGCCCGTTGACGCAGTGCGCCTCGAAGAGATGCTCAACTACTTCAGGTATCAGGATGCGCCCGAGCAGGGTAGCGACCCATTCGGCGTGACGATCGAGCTGGCGGACTGTCCGTGGAACCCCGCGCACCGGTTGGCGCGTGTTGGGATCTCTTCCCAGGCCATTCCACAGGGTTATCGCCAATCCGCCAACCTGGTGTTCCTGCTCGACGTCTCGGGCTCCATGCGCTCGGCCGACAAGCTGCCCCTGCTCAAGCAGTCCCTGCACATGCTCTGCCAGAACCTGAACGGTCGCGATTCGGTGGCCATTGTGGTCTACGCCGGAGCCGCGGGCCTGGTTCTGCCGGCCACCTCCTGCGCGAACAGCGATGCCATCCTGGCCGCGCTGTCACGCTTGCAAGCCGGCGGATCCACGGCCGGTGCCGCTGGTATCCAGCTGGCCTACGCCCAGGCGCGCGAGCACTTCATCCCGGGAGGCATCAACCGTGTCATCCTTGCCACCGATGGCGATTTCAACGTGGGTGTCAGCAACCGCGATGAGCTCATCAAGATGATCCAGAAAGAGGCCGAGAGTGGAGTCTCCTTAACCACCTTGGGTTTCGGGACCGGCAACTTGAAGGACGCCACCCTCGAGCAGCTGGCTGACAAGGGGAACGGCAACTACGCCTACATCGACAGCATCTCCGAGGCGCGCAAGGTGCTGGTCGAGGAGCTGGGCGCCACCCTGGAGACCGTGGCGAAAGACGTGAAGATCCAGGTCACCTTCGACCCGACGCGCATCCTCGCTCACCGGTTGCTGGGCTACGAGAACCGCATGCTGGCCCACGCCGACTTCGAGGACGACAAGAAGGACGCGGGTGAGATTGGAGCGGGCCACGGAGTCACGGCGCTCTTTGAATTGGTGCCCGTGGGAGTGGAGATGCCCGGGCTTGAAGACCGGGAAGATGACCCCGATGCGGCCCAAGGTCACTTTGATGGTCCGGGCATGATGCGCGTGGACTTGCGCTACAAGCGGCCTGCGGGCGGCGACGAGTCCAGTCTTCTGACCTCATTCCACGCTGAGGACACCGGCTCGGTGATGATGACGGCTACCGACGACCTGCGCTTCGCCGCGGCCGTTGCCTGGTTCGCCGAAGAGTTGCGCTCCAGTACCCCCGACCCCGAAGTGTTCGCGACGTTGCGCCCCTTGGCCGCATCGAGCCTGGG
>JAPKBO010000134.1 GCA_028823395.1 Planctomycetota bacterium
GCACAAGAAGTCAACATCACCAAACTGACCTCCGTCAACTACCGCAAGGGCAAGGCTCTACCCGAAGAGATCCAGAGCCTGGATGGCAAGCGGATAAGTATCGAGGGCTACATGGCGCTGGGAACTCTGGAGGGCGTCGAGTCCTTCGAGTTCGTCCCAGAGTCCTGCGAATGCGGACGCTCCAAAGTGCAGCACTTTATTGATGTCACCATCGAGGAGGGACTCACCACCTTTCGGCCGGGTCGAATGATCCTCGAAGGTGTGTTCAGCGTCGGCGAAGTGGAAGAGGACGGTTTCGTCGTCAGTCTGTATCGGCTGACGATTCGCTCCCTGGACGACGAAGAGTAGGTACGAGCGTGCTCACAGCGCCCGCCTTGGGAATCCTGCTCGGAGTTGCTACCAGCCTGACTCCTTCCCTGCCCGCCCCCCAGGATCTCGAGCAACTCATCACGGCCGCGCGCACGGGCCGGACCGTGATCCGACCCCAAGCCGCACGCAGAATCGTACGCCTCTGGACACAATCCGAATCCGAGGCAAAGGCGAGTATTGTCCAACGGTTACGCGCTGAGTCGGGTGACTCCCCCGCAAGCCTGTCACGGATAGGCTCAGCCCTGGTTGAAGTGCTGGGCGAATTCGAAGACGAGGATCTGCGCCGCCTGCTGTGGCGCTCGCTGTCGGACTCGGACTTTCCCTGGCGTCCCTATGCCGCACGTTCACTGGCCGCGCACCCCACCGCCACCGAAGCGCCACGGTTTGTCGCCGCCCTCGCTGATCCCATACCTCCCGTGCGGGTAGCAGCCGTCATGGCAGTAGCGAACCTAAAACAGCCCGACAACCAAGCAGCCGCCGTGCGCCCACTTCTCAATGACCCGGACGACCGGGTACGACGCACCGCCGCCGATGCCCTGATCGAGTGGGGCGAGACCTCGGCCATGTGGTGGCTCTACGAGGAATTGCTGCGCGAGGATCGCTTCTTCGATAGGCCCACCGGCGAACAGGCACGCTACCAGGCCTGGAATCTGCTCTCCCCCCGCCTCGGGAAGATCACCGCCGCCGCCCCCTACGACCCCGGCCTCGGCCCCTCGCACCCAATGAACGTCGCGGCCCTGGAAGCTGTACGCGTACGGTTGGTCGAGCTCAAGGCCGGAAAGCGCCCGGCCCTTCCGCCCCAATCCCGAGCCGGAGGCAAGGTCCCCACAGAGCTCCTAGGTATCGAGCTGCGCTCCTGTCGCAAAGGTGAGGTGTTTCTGCGGTGGACGGCCAATGACCTGCTGCTCGTGGGTCAAGGCAATCCAGCCCAGGTGATACTGCCCAAGGGGACGGTGCAGGCACTCTTAGCCGCCACGGCCGAGGCGCGCACGGGACTAGGCGACAAGCGGCTCTTCGGCAGTCCGGGTTGCGACATGGAACAGTTCCACGTCCGCCCGGGCACGGCAGCATCGGCCACCCAGTGGATCGTGTCCTGCGGGCCCGATCCCGTTCCCGACCTGCGGCCAGCAGATCTCAACACCCTGGGCCGCGCCCTGCTCGCCGCTATCCCACAGATCTCCGCCAGTGAGCTCGCTGCAGACGCTCGGCTAGTTCAACTCCGCGACCGTACTCGCGCTGTCCTGCACGCCATTGGCGGCAAGTTGGACTAGAGCTCTTTGCTGACTTCCGTGCCGGACAGGTGGAAGCAGCCCGCCGCGTAGCCGGCCTCGTCTTCAATGCCCTCGATCTTGAAGGTGCCCGTGACGATGACCGGGATGTAGGGGAAGTACTCCGCGCCTTTGCCGTCCATGATCACGCTGATCCACTCGTCGGGTTGAGGTGAGCCCCCAAAGCAGCAGCCAAGCAGATCTCGCACAAGCATGAATTCCGGCACGGTTGTCTCTTTCCACTCGAGGGGGATCATGTAACCGACAATGGAAATGACCTCGCCATCGTTGCGCTTGATGCGGTCGGGAAAGTCGAACTCACCCTCCTTGTACTCTTCGGGATAGAGCAACGAGTCGAGGATGTCCTCCATCGCGATGTCTTGCATGGAGAGGTCCGACCAAGAGATGGCCTGTACACCGTCAACTTCGTTACCTGTTCTATCGGAGTTGATCTTGCCCATTCCCGCAGAGGGCAAGGCTCCTATTCCTGCCGCCACCGCACCGATGGCAGCTTCCGTTTTCCCACCTTCGCCGGAGGCGGGATCGCTCGGGATCGGATCCTGGGGAACGGGAGCGTCCAGAGGCGCGCCGCGGGTGATGGACTCCTCTTCTCCCGTCAGCGTTTGGGACTCACCTTGAGCCTCGGCTGGATCACCACCACAGGCGACCACGGGAGCCAAGAGCACGAGTAGGAGATGGTGTGAGAAAACAAAACGCATGGCTAATGGGGGTAGGAAATCGAAACCTTCTCGAAGGCAGCGCCCATCACGGTCACGCCTTTGACGACCATCTGAAACTCTTGAACGTCCTTGAGTCGATCATCCTGAGCACGAAACTCTGCGCTATCCCCCACCGTCTCCCCTGTCAGAGTGCTGGCCTGAGCCGCCATAGAGAGCTCGATCAGACCGTTGCCATCAGGGACCGTGACATGCGCCACAAAGCTTGGTTGGGCAAGTCGAACCGGGCTCTCCGCGTGGCCGTCCCAAAAGAAAAGGCGCACCTCGCCGGTACTCGGGTCGGGCACGATCTCCAGTTGAGCGATATGGTCTCCGAGCTCAACCAGCATGCCGCCAACCTCCGCATGTGGGGCACTATGAGTATGACCACCGCCTCCATCCGTGTTATCCGGATCAGCGCTCCCTCCACCACAGGCGGGGAGAGCTAGGGCCAAGAGGGTCGTCAGCAATAAGGAATGGATGCGCATCGGGATCATGAGCGGGCGAGGACACTCGCCACATCGGTGGAATAAGCTTTGAGAGCAGGGAGTATGCCGGCAAAAACGCCCACAGCGATCATCGCTAGAGGGGTCCAATAGAGCGAACTGTGCACGGCACCCAGATCGAGCACTACGCCCGTACGCTCCAGGACGATGGCGCGCGCTACAACCAGGATTCCATAGTACACCAGATAGCCACCCAGGGCTCCGAGAGCAGCAATCGAACCGGCCTCCAGTACGATCACGCCGAATACGGTTCCCTTGCGTGCACCCAGGGCGCGCAGGATTGCAAATTCCCGTCGGCGCTCGTTCATTGCGTTGTACAGACTCGCGAGTAGGGAGCCGGCCGCCACCACCACCACCAGGTAGGCCACCAACTCGAGGATGCGGTTCATCCAGCCCAGCTTGTTCATCAGGTCGAGCATCGTCTGGGCGATGGGCCAGGCAAGGGTTGCCGTCTTGCCCTGACGGTTGATCTGGTTCTGCAGGAAGAACCCCGCCTGATTGCTCGAAAATTTGAGCATCACCGCGCTGACTTCCTTGTACTTGTCAGGAATGCTCGCACCCGCGGCGGCCTCGAACTCCTCTCCCTCTTCGCCACGCAGCACATGCCCGCCCATGCGATAGATGCCCTCGATGGGAATCCAGATGACGCGATCGGAGGGCGTATTGGTGGGCTCCAGCACACCGATCACGCGGTAGACCTCCGAGTGCTTGCTGCTCGGGTCGTAGCGGATCCCGTGGTACGGATTCAACTCGTCTCCAAGTTGCAGCCCCAGGTCGCGCGCCGCAGTGGCTCCGATCACAGCCTCGCGCAGATTCGGGTCGAACACCATGCCCCTGCCGGAAACCGTGTAGCGCTTGCCTTCCTGATATTCGAAATCGGTGAACAGTTCGGTGGTTGTCCCGACGATGCGATAGCCCTTGTAGTTATCGCCAACGGCGTAGGGCACAGCCAGGGCCACGCGCGGGTCGGCCTTGATCTCCTGATACATGGCCCAGGGGATATTCCCGGGCGAGGTCTCTAGGTGATAGACCGTGTTCAGGACCAGTTGCAATGCACTGCCGCGAGCTCCCAGAACGGCGTCAAAGCCCACCTTGCCCCCGGAGAAGGCGCGCGTGCTCTGGGTGGAGATGCTGAATACCGCCATCACCAAACCGCTGGCGAGGGCCGCAGATAACGCGGTCACCACGGTGGAGAGAACGTGCCGCCGCATGGAACGCCGCACGATCATGAAGAGCGAGCCCGGACCGGTCATGCTTGCTCCTCCGCCGTGGACAGCGCCCGGTTTAGCTCAGCGAACTCCAGCACCCCGTCAAACGATCCCAGAATCATGGGGTCATGGCTCACGAGTAGCAGCGCCGCGCCCTGCTCCTCGCAGAGTTCGCGAATCATGGTCAAAGCCTCTCGAGCGTGAACCGGATCCAGATTACCCGTGGGTTCGTCCGCCAGAACCAGGCGCGGCCTGTTTGCCAGTGCGCGCGCCAACGCAACCCGCTGTTGCTGGCCCACACTCAACTGGCTCGGTCGGTGTTTCTGTTTGTCGCCCAATCCCAATCGGTCGAGGAGTTCTTGGGCGTGCTCGCGATCGGGTCCCGGACCAAAGAGCATCCCCAGGAGGACGTTTTCCAAGGCCGTATAACCCTCCAGCAGATTGAACGTCTGGAAGACGTAGCCAATCTCGCGAGCTCGAAGAGCATCGCGCTCGCCCTCTCCGAGCTTGGAGAGATCCTGGCCATCAAAAACAACGCGGCCTGCATCTCCCCGCAGAATGCCCGCGATGATGTTCAAGAAGGTCGTCTTGCCGCAACCACTCGTTCCAGCCAGAGCCATCTGCTGGCGCTCCTGCAGAACGAAGCTGGGGATATCCAAGATCTGCTGGGACCGCCCATCGGGGTCCACGTAGCTCTTGGTTAGGTCGGTGAGTTCAAGAAGGGCCATGGTGCTCTGGGGGCTCGCGCAACACGATAACCTCTTTGGGGCGTGCCGGATCGCGTGGTGGCAGGACATCACCCGGATGCCATGCCTTGCGCTTACATTCCCCCTCCGGGGGTGTTCAACGCGTGTTCCGTGAGCTCGGCTACCAGGTACTCGTAGGCCTCTTCCACCGAGTCCGTCGTAAAGAACAGTTTGGTGTCTTCGGGGCTGATGGTTCCGTAGCGCGCCATGGGTTCAAAGTGCAGGACCTCATCCCAAAAACTCTTCCCAAACAAGACGATGGGAAGGTGCTTCTTGATTTTCTTGGTCTGGATAAGAGTCAGCACTTCCATGAATTCGTCCAGCGTCCCAAAGCCGCCGGGAAACACGATCATGGCCTTGGCCAAGTAGGAGAACCAGAACTTGCGCATGAAGAAGTAATGGAACTCAAACGACAGTCGCCGAGTGATGTAGGGGTTCTCGTGCTGTTCAAAAGGCAAGGAAATGTTGAGCCCAATGTTCTCGCCTTTTGCTTCGGAGGCGCCGCGGTTGGCGGCCTCCATGATCCCGGGGCCACCGCCCGAACAGATCACAAAGCGGCGGCCTGATTCTTCGAGACTCTTGGACCAGGTGGTCAAGCGAGCAGACAACTCCCGCGCTGCTTCGTAGAAGCGAGACATTTCCATATCCCGCTGGGCGATTTCAGGATCTCCGTCCCCGTTCTCGGCCGCTTTGACCCGGGCTTCGGCCTCTTCCCGAGACGGAGTGCGAGCAGAACCGAACACGACAATCGTGTCCTTGATGTTGAGTTCTTCGAAGCGGGTTTCCGGCTCAAGGTACTCGGCCATGATTCGCAGAAGACGCGCATCGGGACTGCCGAGGAACTCCTCGTTCCGATAGGCCTTGATGGCGGAGTAGCGGCTGTTGGACATGGTGGTATTGGGCCTCCCAGGACGGGGGGATGCCAGAGGGGCGCTTTGCTTTCCTGGCAAGTTGTGGTCTTAGATTCGGATTCGGTAACCCAAGAGGCTCTGGGGGCGTCTCCCCGGGTGGGTGGGACTGTGGAAGGAACACCGCCCGGCTTCCACCTTGCAACTTGTTCTAAATCCTAGGCCCCTCCTGGGCCCTCTTCTTCCAAGCGCTCTCTGCGTTTCCGCAGCTTGCGCTGAGCCGCATCAAAGAGGTCGTCAAGGTCCCCCTCGCGAGTCTGCTCCTTGCCCAGGGCGTCTTCGAACTCGTCACGGCCTCGCTCGCCACGCTTGGACACCGTGTCCTGCGCGGATTCCCAGCGCCCTTCATCCAGGACCGCCTTTCCCGTCTCGTCAACCTGACTGGGCTTGGCGTGACGCAGAACCTTTTGGGTAAGCACGTCCACCACCATCACGGTGTCACAGCAGGGGCAAGTCACATCAATCTGCTTCATGTTCAAACCTCACTTGTCCGCCAACGCTCGAGTGAGCATCGCCTGATAAATCGTTGTAAAGGCCATAGAAGCGAACTCCTAGGATGCCCGCTGACCGCCACTTCAAACCTTGGCCTGATCCAACCCAACCATTCCCTAGCCATTCAAGACCTGAAACGGTGTGGATTCAGGCCTAGGATAACGATGCAGCATGAGTAACGGAGAAACATTTCCCGCGGTCCCCCGGATCCACGCCAACTTAGCAAGCCGCCGCGAGCGGGTGTTGGGAAGCGTACTGTGGATAGGCTTCTTAGCCATCCTGTTCCTGCGCTAGATGCTGGGCTAGATGCTGGGCTAGATGCTGGGCTAGATGCTGGGCAGTAGCCCATATCCCGCCGCATCAACACCGCACCTGCGACCACAGGCTCTCAACGAGAGCGCACCTCTTGCAAGCGCTTGGAGTAGCGCTCGTACAGGCGTGAATGCTTGTCGTCACTCAGATCCACTTCGCGGCCACCGATAAATAGGTACTGCGCAGCTGAGTCGATCTCCAACAAATGGCCGGAGGTCACGACGATGTCCGCCACCTTGCCCGGCTGCAGGCTTCCCACGCGGTCCTCGATTCCTAGAAATTGGGCGGGATACCAGGTCACGGAACGCACCGCCTCCTCTAGGGGCAAACCAAAAGCCGCGGCCTTCGCCGCTTGGAAAGGCAGGTTGCGTTCATTCTCTTTGTCATTGGTCGTGATGGCGAAGCGTACACCGGCGCGCTGCAGGACTGCAGCGTTTGCAAACGCCGAATCGTATGGGTCGTAGCTACTAGAGGGCAAAGCCCACACCGGCCCGACGACGACGGGGAGGTCCGCTTGAGCCAAAATCTCAGCTACCTTCCACGCTTCACGACCTCCATAGATCAGGGCATCCAGCTCACGCGTCCCGGCAAACTCGGCCGCCGAGAGAATCGTCTGCGCGTTGCTCGCATGCAAAGCCACAGGTTTCTCCCCGCGCGCGAAAGGGACGAGGGCATCCAGCCTGGAATCAAACGCGGGGGCCGACTGGCCCGCAGCCAATGCTCCATCCCGCCGACGCCCGTAGTCCAATGCATCCTCGAAGAGCTCATGCAAGGCCTTCACCGCCTCGCTGTCCGCAGCGCGCGACTCTCCCTCCCCATCAGCGGGGGCCGGAGCCAATGCACCCGAGGTGAAGCAGTCGTACTCACCATGCGAGTGGCCGCAGATGTTGTCATGGATGTGCTCATTGCCCACCACAACTCCGTAGTCGTCGCGCTCAATGTTGGCGATGCGGGGGAAGCTCACGTGCATCATGTCGCGATCCACCTTCACCATCTCCTCCCACGTGAACCCGTCGAGTTGCAGCACTGCCGACTGGCCGAGCACTGGGCCACCTCCCCGCGGAGCTGTCTGCACGCGGGTAATGCCATTGTGACGGGTAACCCCGATGTGGGCCGATTCGGCGTGGATGGAGGCCGTCACTCGCAGATCGGGTTGATTGCCCCCGATCTCCGAAGTGTCGTCGGTAGCTCTTACCGCGCCGATCTCATGCAGGCCCACGGCGCTATTTAGAGAGATCATTCCAGGCCAAACGTGCATGCCGCTCACGTCGATCACGCGGGCCCCTTCTATCTGGTCCCAGGCGCTTTCGACGGCCACGATGCGGTCACCCTGCATCACCAGACTGCCGCCCTCCACAACGCCCCCGGTGATGGTATGGATGGTGCCCCCGGCCAGTACCGTCAGGGGTCCCGAAAGCGTAGTTGAAAGCGCGTAGGAGCCTTCCTCGATCGGCGTGACCGTGCCCGGATTCTCGTCCAAGCCAAAGGCGTCCCGGCGCTGGAACTGCAACTCGCCCTCCACCATGGTCCACTCCACTCGGGAGAGACTGGAGAGCGGGTCACCATTCAGAAGAACCAGGTCGGCGTCCTTGCCAACCTCGATCGAACCGATGCGGTCACCAAGCCCCAACTGCAGGGCTCCATTCAAGGTGACTAGTTTAAGCGCCTCCACCCGATCCATGCCCGCGTAGTGCACCGACTTGGCAGCCTCTTCGTAGAGGCGTCGCATCATCTCATCGGAGTCGGAGTTGATAGAGGTCAGCACACCGGCCTTGGCCATCAGGTGCGGAGCGTGGGGAATCGCGTCGTAGGCCTCGATCTTGTAGCCCCACCAATCGGCAAACGCAGAGCCGGGAACATTGGCCTCTGCCATCTCGTGAGCCACCTTGTAGCCCTCCAAGACGTGCTGCAGAGTGCCAATGCGGAACCCGAACTGCTGAGCCGTGCGAATCAGCATCAGAATTTCGTCGGCGCGATAGCAATGGGAATGAACAATGACGTCCTGAGCTAGGATTCCTGCCAGAACTTCAAGCCGTAGGTCACGACGCACAGGTGCCGGGTCAGCGCCGGCTTCCCGGCTTGCGTTGTAAGCCTCGATCTCGGCCTCGTACTCACTTGCCCGCTCGAATGCCCGCTGGTAGAGGGCCTCGATTCCCATGCGCGTAGCCGGGAAGCGCGAGCCTCCTCGGCCCCCGTTGGAACGCTTGGGGTTTTCACCCAGGGCGAACTTGATGCCCTGCTCAGCATCTTCCATGAGGAGTTCGTCAGCCGTCACGCCCCAGCGAAGCTTCAACACCGCGTCCCTTCCGCCGATGGCGTTGGCCGAACCGTGAAGTAGTCGAATCGTCGTCACGCCACCCGCGAGAGCACGGTAAATGGCGATGTCGTCCGCATCGACGACATCGCGCATGGTCACCTCGGCGGTAATGGAGACGGAGCCCTCGTTGACGCCGCGTTCAATGGCCGAGTGGGAGTGCGTGTCTACCACCCCCGGAGCCAAGTGCATGCCGTCGAGGTCGAGAGTCTGGGCGTTGGAAGGCGCCTCGAAAGGCTCCCCCTCGCTGTAAACGCCCTGGATCTTGCCCTCGGCGACAACAACGGTGCCACGGAAGGCCGGGCGCAAAGCCGTGTGAACCATGACGTTGCGCAACACCACGGAGGCCCCGAGTTCCAGAGTGGGCACTCGGTCGGCATCGGTTTCAAAGGGGTGGTCTTGCCCCATTGCAACGGGCATCACGCCGGCACCAATCACCGCTAGAACCAGCGAGCACAGAGTAGATCGTGTGGAGAGAATCACTGGGCACCTCCTTTTCCGGCCTTGGGCGTTCGTTCGGCCTTCACATTCAGTTCCATCTCGTGGCCCCCCACGCTCAGCTGACCTTCGCCCTCCAAGGAGTCGCCCTTGAGTTTGCATTCCATCTCTATTTCGGCCTGCATTTCGCCCAGGTCCATCGTGAAACTCAACTCAACGTCACGGCCAGAGACGCTTCCGCGAATCTCCGCGTCGTGAAGCTCGTCCCCGAACTGACCCGGCACCTCAGCCGTTCCCTTAATCGCACCCTCTTCGTCCATGGTCAGCGTCATCGTGCCTACATCTGAACTGTCGTCGCTCATACTGAGAGTCCACTTCCCGGTGAGGTCCACGCCTTCGGCGGGCCCTTCTCCGCCGCCCTTTTTGATCTCGAACTCCTCGGGGAATCCTTCAACGAAAGACCACATGACCTGGGCATCTTCTTGCGTAGGGTCATCGCTCCAGAGAGCCAGAGTGGCTGAGTAGCCAACCTCCACCTGACCGAACTCCGTGTCGACTCCCAGCCACTGTGCAGCTGAAGAGGTTAGGGCGGCTTGAACGAGATCTTTGGAGTACCCGGCATCGACCAGTGCGCGCAAACCCTCCATCAGGTCTGAGGCATCGCGCGAACCAGAACCGAACAGAACCACCACGCCCGCCTCTTGCAGGCGCAGCGCATTGTCCCGCCGCTCCAACCACAGTCGACGCTTCTCACGCTGAACCCCTTGGGGCTCGTGATAGTTGAAGTCGAGCCCAGCTTCTTCCTCGTCAGGCTC
>JAPKBO010000135.1 GCA_028823395.1 Planctomycetota bacterium
TTCCCAGTTTTCATTCACGTTGTAGCTGAGGCTGATGACCATGCATCCGCTGTCGCCTTCAAGGGCGGTACCAAGGGAACCACTTCCACCGGCGCCGGCGTCGGCGGTCTCGATGCCGATACCCCAAGTGCCGTTACCAGCGTTGACTTCGATGACGGTTGCACCGGCATAATCAGTCACGCCGCTGTCGTCAACGATTGCGAGCGAAGCGGAGACGTCCATGCCGCCTTCGCCGCCGTCCATCAGGTCCATGCTGACGCGGATGGCTGTGGCAAGCTCGTCGCCAGTGCCGTCTTCGCCGTTCATGATGCTGAGGGCCCAGGAGATGTCAGACATGGCACCACTGAGGCCGAGGCCGCTCGAGAAGTTGGTAAACGCGCTACCAACGGCACTGTGAGTGAAGTGCTTCATGCTGCCTTCGTCGGTGTCAGCATCGTTGCAGACACTGGCGCGGAACTGACCCATCTGTGCGGACACAGAATCGGTCATGCCCCAGGTGGCGTAGGCGCCGCGGAGGCCGTCACCGGCGAAGTCGAAGTCGACGTGGTAACCGTAGTCACCGTGGCTTCCGTCGACCGCGAGGCGTGCCTCGGAGGTCGCCCAACCGCCAGTGTCGGTGTCGCCATCGGACAGGTAAGCGGACTGCAGGAGACCAGAAAGACTGGCGCCGCCGTCCATACTAAGGGTAGATGCAAGGGCTCCGACCTCTTGGTCGAGAGCAGACCATTCGCTGTCCGACGCGAAGCCGGTAGCGCAGGTCATGGTGAGCGCAATTGCGCTACAGGTAAGCTTGTTCATGGGGTTTCAAAATCCAAAGTGAGAATTCAGTCAGAAAGAGAGATCAGGGATGGGGTCCTGTTGATCGCGCAGAGGTTGCGGTTGTCGATTGGCAACGCCAAGCCTCTGTCGTGATTTTTCGAATCGGATACCGCAGGTTCATTCGGTGGCAGATCCGCTGGCATGTCCCCCATTCCTGTTTCGTTCGTGGCAAATTGGACGTAAGTCATGGAGGTGTAAGGGTTTAGGCTCGTTGGTAACATGTAGGGGCTAGTGGCACCTATATATAATGTCTTTCGATTTAGACCCCTGGGCGGTCTGAGAGGGGTGGTTGTGCGGTGTGAGGGCTTGTGTGGGGGATTGGAGGCGAGTCGGGGTCCGATCCGTCCAAAGTGTCTCCTGGTGGGTTCAAACATGACATTCAGGGCGATTAACCATATCTCTGTGTCGAGTCCGAGCGTGTTGCTCGCCCGTTGCGGCAGGTCCGGGGTCCCACGGGTGCAGTATCGATAGCCAGGCCTCGGTCATGACGTCATGCGGACCCTAGCGCCGGATCCAGCCCGAACCTCCGTCAGGGCAAGATCGGGGCCGGGGTTCCCGTGGTCTTCCGCCACGGGGAGTGCTTCCTGGGCACTGAAGTGCTCTGAAACGCCGTAGGCGCTCTCTGGGAGGCTATCTGGGGCCTTTGGTGGAGAGTGCTTGGGATTCAGGCGTGGCCGTAGGCGCGCTAGGGCGTGATGACCCGGCCCATCCAGGCCGTTCGTGATGCACAGAGCTCCGTTCCGCTCAGGGAGGGCACCCTGGAGCCTCCCCCCCCTATCACGGGCCGTCAGAGCAGCCTATTAGTTGGGTACGGTCCGGATCGGCTCAGTCAGAGCTAGGGCGACGGGACCGCTTAAGGTCCCCTCGCTTGCGCTTGGCGTCCAGACGTTTGCGCTTGGACGCCCGCGTGGGCCTAGTGGCCTTGCGACGCTTGGGCACTTGTAGGCCGGTGCGCAGCATGGCCGCAAGCCGTTGGCGAGCGTCTTCCAGGTTGCGGCCCCGCTCCCGGTGGCTGGACGCATGGACAACGACTTCGCCCACCTTGGTCAGGCGGCTCTCGAGCTGCCGCATCAGTAGTGCTCGGCGCCGTTCTCCGAGGGTCGGACTATCCAACACGCAGAAGCGCAGCTGAACCCGTGTGGCGAGCTTGTTGACGTTCTGACCACCGGGACCACCGGAGCGTGAGAATGAAACGTGCAGCTCGCCCGGCGGCAGGATCAGCCGTGAGTTGATCCTGAGGGACTCCATCCCTATTCCCTAGTCGGATTGCTCCGCAGCACGCAGGAAGGAATAGGTGTAGATGCCTGTTTCATGCCCATCGGAGAACCTTAGGCCCACGGCGTAGTTGCCCACAAGGTGCAGGTCCGCTTGGGTTAGGTCATCGGGAATCGAAGATGGGTCCAGCATGCGCTGGCCGGTCGTCTCACTCACGCACCCCGCGCAGGGGCACCGACGCCTCAAGTCCGCAGCAGTGAACTCCGCCGAGTGACCATCGGCCCATTCAAAGACGACCTTTGATGGGTCTCTGCGTTGAATCCGTGTGGGCGTGGTGCTCATGGGGAGCCGAAGGAGGGGTGGTGGCCAGGACCAGACTTGAACTGGTGACCCCTTGATTTTCAGTCAAGTGCTCTACCAACTGAGCTACCTGGCCAGGTTTGCGGCAAGGCCGCAAGGGGCGGGATTATCGGTCGGCAGTCCTGAGTCGTCAAAGGGAATGACCTGGATTCCTTACTCCGGCTCCCGGGCCGACGCCATTAGGTCTCAGGCCAGAGCGGTCCGGGCGGCATCCACATCGAGTCGAATCTGGGCCTTGAGAGCGTCCAGCCCTTCAAACCGGCGTTCGCTTCGCAGGTGCTGGGTGAACTCCAGCTCAAGCCGGCGGCCATAGACGTCTCCCTCGTAATCGAGCAAGTGGACCTCCACCAGGAGCTCCCCCAGGGCCCGGGGCTCCTGATCTTGGATGGTGGGCCGGAGGCCAACGTTGCAGACGGCCAGGTGGGTCTCCTCGACGTCGTGTGCGGAGTCTGAGGCCAGCAGGTGGGCGCGACCCGCGTAGACCCCGGCGGGGGGGTGTAACTCGTGGTGCAGGTCCAGGTTGGCTGTGGGGAACCCCAGGGTTCGCCCCAGGGCGCTCCCGTGGACAACTGTTCCCAATACCGAGACGGGTCGACCCAGCATGGCCCCCGCTCCATCTAGGTCGCCCAGGCCCACGGCCTCTCGGATGGCCGTGCTCGAGACCGCTCGTTGGTCGACGACGACCTTGTCAACGACCTCCACGGGGAACCCGATCTGGCGCAGGAGTTCGGGTGTGCCCTCCTGGTTCCGTCCAAATTTGCTGTCGAATCCCAGAACGAGGGCCCGTCCGCCAAGCTGGTCCATCAGCAGGTCCTTGGCGAAATCGGTGGCTGAGGTGTTTCGCAGACCATCGTCGAAGGAGAGCACAAGGGTGTGCTCGATCCCTGAACGGCGGAAGAGTTCCAAGCGGTGATCCAATGTTGTGAGCGTACGCGGCGCACGCCCCAAGAGGACCTCCTTGGGATGCCCACGGAACGTGACGACGGTCGGGCAAGCGCCCAGCTCCTGGGCGCGGGCCACGTTGGCCGCCAAGATGGCCGCGTGCCCTAGGTGGACGCCATCGAATACACCTAAGCTGATCACGGAGCCAGCCGCCGTAGGGGGCGGCAGGTGTGACGATTGATGGGTGATGATCAAATCTGGGCCTGTCGTTCCTTGTAGTCCTCAATCATCTCTTGAAGCGCGACCTTGTTGCGCAAACGATCGGCGGGGGACATGCGGTCTACGAGGAGTACGCCTTCGAGGTGATCGTACTCGTGTTGAAGTACCCGGCTGAGGAATCCGGTCATCTCTAGGCGTAGCGGTTGCCCCTTCAGGTCTACAGCCTCGACCACGCAATCCTCTGGCCGTGCAATCTCAGCGAAGATGCCAGGGAAGGAGAGGCAGCCCTCCTCCATCAGGGTTTTGTCCCCCGTGCGCTCCACGATCTTTGGATTGATCAGGGTCAGATTGAGTTCGGGCTTCTCCTTGTCGCCCTCCTCGTTCATGACCAGGATTCGCCTGCGTATGCTCACCTGAGGGGCGGCGAGGCCCACCCCTTGGCTTTCAAACATCAGGCGATACATGGCCTCGACCGTTTCCTCAAGCTCGTCATCAAAAGCGGTGACCACCTCAGCGGTCTTACGCAGCACAGGCTCGGGGTACAGGGTGACGGCAAATTCGAGCGGCTCGGACATAGGAGGCTAGCGTGGACGAAGAGGGGGGGGGCACATTGACGGCCTCCAAGGGCGCCTATAGTATTTTCCGCCGCTGCATTCGTCGGCCCCCTCGGGGCAGATCTCTGATCGGATGGGCCCCCACAGCCGTGGTCGACTACACCAAGCACATTCAAAAGGCCGAAGAGGCCGCGCGACGTCGGAATTACGACTTTGCCATCCAGCTCTATCAACAGCTCCTGGAGATCGATCCGGATGTGGGCGATGCGCGGGCAGGTCTTCGCCGGGCTCTCAAGGCGCGTCACGAGAAGAAGAAGGGCAGCAGGTTCTTGGGGATGATGAAGGGAGCTGGTCCCCTAGCGGCGGCCAAGACATTAGCCAAGGCGGGCAAGCACAATGCCGCCGCGAAGCAACTCGAGAGCTACCTGACGACCAACCCTATGGACGAGGGAGCCAACCTGTTGCTGGGCATCTGCTTGGAAGCGGGGGGGCACACCCACTCGGCCCTTGCGGTCTTTGAATTCCTGACCGAGGTGGCACCTCGCAATCCCGAGGGCCTCAAGCGCGCCGGTGCCATGATGCGCATCAACGGGGATCCCGTTCGGGCGCTGGAGTACTACGAGCGGGCGTTGGAAGCAGATCCTCGGGATCGTGATGCGATCAAGGCACGCAAAGACCTGGCGGCTGAAGCCGCCTTGAGTCGCTCACGCTTTGATGAAGTCGAACACAGTCGCGAGCAGATCGTCGACAAAGATGAGGCCGTGCGCTTGGAGCGATCCCAGCGTCGGCACCAGTCAGAGGACGATCTGCGTGCGGAGCTGGAGCGCATGGAGACTAAGTTCGCTGACGATCCGTCCAACGTAGACAGCATGTTGGCCATGGCGGACATCCTTGAGAAGCTGCGTGATCCTGAAGCGGCAACCGATCTCGTGGAGCGTGCCCTCTCCTACCGCAAGGACTCGGCGGATCTCGCTGAGCGCCTGGGGCAGTTGCAGGCCAAGGGCCTGAAGAAGGCCATCGCTCGCGCCGACAAAGCTGGGGATGAACAGGAGGCCGATCGCCTGGAGGGGCAGTTGCGCGAGCTGGAGCTCGTCGAGACTCGCAGACGTCTGGAGTTGACTCCCGGAGATGCGGCCCTGCGCCTCAGTCTGGGGCGTGCCCTCCTGAGCCAGGGAAATTACGACGAGGCGGCTGCAGAGCTCCAAAAAGCGGTCGCAGACCCCCGTCAGGCCGATTCGGCGCACATGGCGCTGGCCCAATGCTTCCAGGAGAAGGGCTTTTTGGACCTAGCCCGTAGCGAGTACGAGAAGGCCCTCACAGCTCATCCTGGGGTGGACGAGACCGCGCGCGAGATCCTGTACAATCTCGGCGTGATCGCGGAGGCCGAGGGCAACTCAGCCGAAGCGCGCTCCTTTTACGCACGCATTTTCGAAGTGGACATCGGCTACAAAGACGTGTCCGAGAAGATGGAGCGCCTGAAGTGATCCACCTGACAGACCCCTATCTTTTCAATGTGACGGCCGCCTGACTGCGCCGGCACTTCTGACCATTATTCCCCAGAGCTCTCCGAGACGAACCCAAGTAGATTCATGCCCAGTAGCAAGCAAGCGAAGAAACGAGTCATCACTGACGACCGCCGGCGATTGGCCAACAAGGCCAAGAACAGTGCGATGAAGTCAGCCATCAAGAAAGTCATGGAAGCCGAGTCTAAGGAGACTGCCGCGGCGGCCCTGCCTAACGCCATGAAGATGATCGACAAGTGCGCTAAGCACAACATCATCCACGCCAACGCTGCCGCACGACGCAAGAGTAATCTCGACCGGCACATCGCCGGCCGCTAGTCCCGGCAGCAATGCCGCGTCAATCCAAGGGCAAGCTCATAGGGGCTCTGTTCCCTACTGCTTAGGAACGATCATCCCATGGGGAAGTTTGAGACGAACGAGGACCATCCCGGCCGCTGGCATCGTCCTGTTTGCGTTCCCATGGGAAAGGAAGATGTCTTTGGTTCTGCCTTAGAGATGTTGGAGGACTTGGCCCGTTGGTCGGTGCAGAGCGTCGACAAGGATGGCCTGAGCGCAACCTGCACCCGCAACAACGGTCCCCTGCGGGGCACCTCTACCATTGTCATAAGGGTAGAGGGTCCGGATGGACTCCCCAACTCACAGACCCACTGCAGCTCACAGTCCAGTGGCGGCTTGCTGCCGAGGGACAAGTCCAACGTGGCCGAGTTCATCCAGAAATTCTGGATGCGTGTGACCTGAGAAGCCTGCTCACTAGCGCCCTCCGATGACGCGCGAGTAGCGGAAGTAGACCTCAAGGGACAGGACCATCATGGCTGTGGAGTAGACCCGGCCTCCCTGCTTGCCCCAGGGGCCAGCGGGGTCCCAGGAGCCACTGTGAGCTCCATCCTTGCGCTGGGACTCTAGTACGGCCGGCTTCATGGCCTTGTTCCACGCACTCCAGTAGCGGCCTCCCATTTGGAACATGGCGTAGGAGCCGTAGTACCAGTAGTACATGTCCGAGCCTAATCCGTCGGCATCCCAGCGTGGCAGCGATCTCAGCATCAACTCTGCGTGCTTGCGCATGATCGGATGCTCATCCGGTGTCTGGCCGAGGAATACCCGAGACAGTAATCCAACGGCGGTCATGGTCTCAGCGCGATCGGTGGGGAAGTGATCGTTGATCCCCTGCTCGCGAGCGCTCGCGGAACCGATGGAGTCGTAACCCACACGCCCCGTACTCCGGTCGGTCACTTCGTCGATCCAGGTGAGCGCGCCGATGAGGGCGTCCTCATCCACAACCAATCCTGCGTCACGGCCAGACTGCAGCGCGATGACCATCCAGCCGGTCACGGATGTGTCATTCTCTCCGGTGGGGGGGACGTCGTAGCGCCAGGCGCCATAGGGATTGCGAGCACGGCTGATTTGGTTCAGTGCCTTTTGGGCCGTGTGCTTGAGCAGCGGGCTATTGGAGAAGTAGTAGGCCTCGCAAACGGCTAGGCTGGCGATGGCGTGGTCGTAGAGGTAACCCTTGCCCACTGCGTCGCCAATCAGGCCGGTGTCTGGGTCTTGTTGAGCTTGTAGCCAGCGGATCCCCCGCTTCACCGTGTTCCGATAGGGTCCACGCGAAGTCGTGTTGCCGTTCCCCAGGAACGCCAAGAGCGCCAAGCCCGTGACACCCACGTCGTGCAAGCTGCCACCTGGGCCCGTGCAGAGATCATCTGCGGGGTCGTGGTTCATGAAGCCATCGCAATCCCAGCGGCCATCCTGGTCCTGGTGATCTGCCAGCCATCGAAGGCCCGCCTCCATCGAGGGTGCCGTTCCGCGCCCAGCGCCAACTCCGCCGCCACCGGGCCCGAACCTGCCGGTGTACTTGCCACCGGGGGGCCCGCCGAGCCCCAGCTCCCCAAGGGAACCCATGTCCAAGAAGGGCGAGGCAGCGAGCGCACCGGCGTCGCTGGGGGGTTCCAGTGAGGGCTCGTCGCTGAAGTCCTCTGAGTCCACGATGTCAGTAGGGATTTCCTGGATGACCGGAATCTCGTCGACCACATCGGGTTCGATAATCTGATCCGGCTCCGGAGGAGGTGGCTCGGGCAGGGGCTCGGTGGCCTTGGCGATGCTCGTAATGAGCTCGATCTCCGGGGGGGAATCAAACAGGGCCCAGGGGAACGCCTGAATGATGAGCAGGATCACCAAGTGTGCCGCGGCGGAGATGGCCAGCCAGGGCGCACGTTGCATCCAATCGTACAGAGCGTCCTGGAAAGACTCCTCTTCGATGCAGGATCCGGCGGAGCGGGTGACGAGGGCGGCCGTGTTGGGATGATCGATGCTCATGAAAAACTCCTATGCAGCTGAGGGCCCCAGTGCAAAAGCACTGGAGTGGCCCGTCGAGGTCTGAAAGGCGCCGGGTGACAAAGCCCGGTGCAAGAGTCATCGATGTCTCGTTCGAAGTACTGAACGGCCAGGAGTCAAAGGGGTTCAACTCGAACGACGAGCCCAAAAGAAAAAGCCCCGTCCGAATCCCTTGCAAGGATTCGAACGGGGCTGTGTCTTGCTCTTGGTGTGGAAGCGACTAGCGCGCGCCGAGCACCTTGCCGTAGCGGAAGTAGACTTCGAGGCACAGGACCATGGAGGCCGTCGAGTAAACGCGGCCGCCCTGCATGCCCCAGGGTCCCACGGGATCCCAAGAGCCGAGGTGAGATCCATCCTGCCGTTGCGATTCGAGCACCGCCGCCTTCATGGCCTTGTTCCATGCTTTCCAGTGACGACCGCCCATCTGGAACATGGCGTAGGAGCCGTAGTACCAGTAGTACATGTCGCAACCCATGGCCTCGGGATCCCAGACCGGAAGAGTCTTCAGCATCAGGTCAGCATGCTTGACCATGGCCGGCGTATCGCCTGGATCTTGTCCCAGGAAGAAGCGACACAACAAACCCACGGCGGTCATGGCTTCACCGCTGTCGATGGGCCAATCGTCGTTCAGGCCTGTAATACGCGAACTGCCGCTGCCGACAGAGTCGTAGCCCACCCGGCCGTTGGCGGGGTCGGTGACCTCATCGATCCAGTTTAGGGCGCCCACAAAAGCGTCTGGGTCGATCGTGAGTCCCGCCTCTTCAGCGGATTTCAGGCAGAAGACCATCCAACCCGTTACGGAGGTGTCGCTCTCACCCATGGGCGGGACGTCATAGCGCCACGCGCCATAGGGGTTCCGGGCCCGCGTGATGTAGTTGATCGCGTTCTGGGCCACGCCGTCCAGCATGGGCGAGTCGTCGAAGTAGTACGTCTCGGTGAGGGCTAGCGTGGCGATGGAGTGGTCGTACAGGAATGTGTGACCGATTTCCTCACCCAGGAGTCCCGTGTCGTAGTCCTGTTCGCCCGTCAGCCAGCGAATGCCCTTGCGTACGACGTTCTTGTAGAGACCCTTGCGGGTCGTGTGACCATCACCCAAGAAGGCCAAGAGGGACAGTCCGGTTACACCGACGTCGTGTAGAGGGCCACCCGGTCCGGTACACAGATCTGTCGGCGGATCGAGGTTCATGAACTCGTCGCAATCCCAGAGCCCTTCGGGGTCTTGGTGGTTTTTGAGCCACTCAAGACCAGCCTTGAGGGCCTGTTCGGTTCCGGAACCACCCGCTGCACGCAGGTTCTTGCGGCCGCCGAAGCGTCCGCCGAACTTGCCGCCCGCACCACCGCCAATGCCGATGACGTTGTTGAACGCCTTATCGTCAAAGGGTGAGTCCGCGAACATGTCAGGATCACCTTCGGTGGACTCAAAGTCCTCGTTGGTGTCGGTCTCGTTGTGGTCGGAGATCTCGAAGTCCTGAATGATCGGCTCTTCGATGGGCTCCTCTTCCTCGATCTCCTCGGGCTCCTCCTCGGGGGGATCCTCCGGGATTTCCTCGGGAGCCTGGTCTACAGAGGCCTCGATCACGACGTCTTCGCTCGTATCGAAGAGGCTCCACGGGATGGCTTGAATGATCAGGAATATGACCCCGTGCATGGCGGCCGAGATGCCAAGCCATGGAGCGCGTGACATCCACTCGTAGAGAACGTCGTTGAAGGTCTCTTCCTGTTCCCAAGACTTGGGCAGGGTGGACTCGATGTGGAATTGCTCTTTTTCTGCCATGAGTGAGGAGAAGTCTGCTGAGGGGCCTGAGCCTGGGGTTCGGAGAGCCTTGGAGTGGGTTCTGGGCCCTCCCAGGGCCTAAAAGGGGCTGAGAGGATACCCAACGCCCCGCACTCCAGCGGGTTCAGAGCATATCGCGCGTATCCCCGGTCGCCTACCGGAGAACTGCGCTTGTGGCTGGGGGGAGGGGTCCGACGCCCCTCGAGGGGGCCGGCAACGGGCTGCAGCCCGGGATGGGGAAGAGCGGCGTCCTTCCAGTGGCCCCTGGCCCAGATAGGACGAGCCCCTCGGTCCGAGCTAGGAGTGTTGACGGAAGGGCGGGGC
>JAPKBO010000136.1 GCA_028823395.1 Planctomycetota bacterium
CGTGGCGCAAGAGTGGGGGATACACCCAACAAGAAACTGGACATGGGTGCGATGCTTGGGAATGAGACCGGGATGCAGTTCCAGAACCTTCCAGTCAGCGTCCAATCACCCGCTACGGCCAATCGTTCTTGTGGGCTTAGCGCAGTCCTCCCAACGGGTAAGGCCCTAGTTGTCACGACGCGTGGCGGGGAGTCGGGCGGCACCGAGCTCATGATCTTGCACCAAACCGGCGGATCTCTGTCGGCCTGGTCGGAGTACGACCTAGGGGATGGCGTAAGCCTTGTATTCGCCGATCCAGCCTGTGTCATGGCCCCGCGTCTCCTGGTCAGCGGTACCGGACTTCTGTCTGGTGGTTCTCCTGCTACTCCCGTTCTGCACGGCGCACCGCGTTTGATCGTGGAATTCGAGAGTCTGGGCGCGGGCCTCATGACGGATATTTTGGCTGGGCAAGGCCGAATGGGCCGCGTAAAGGAGGTCGGGCCTTGGCTTGTGACCTGGCCGGAGGCTGCTCGCCGAGGTGGGCCTGACGCTGCCGGATGGTCAGACGACCAGCACGACATTTTCAAGTCCTTGCAGGCCAGCGTGATCCAGTACGAGGTGGAGTTGCGCCTGCAAACACCTGCGGGAGGAGCGGGGCCCGTGGTCCGGCTGCCTATTCGCGATGGGACGTCGGCTTCGATCGTCTTGGGCCTGGAGCGTCTGATGGTGCGTGACTACGACGTTGAAGTGGCCCAGTTCGCGGCGGGTTCCGACCCCACGGTGGATGTGGCCTTCGAGGGCCTTGCCTTGTGGCTTCAGGCCTCAGGCTCCCCTTCCGGGCAACTTCACCTGAAGGTGCGAGGTGCCGTGAGCTATGCTGGGGATGGCGAGGCCGCCCCCGTGCAGACTCCATTTGTCTCCTACCTCGACCAATCCGACGAAAGAACTCTGACCCTGCGAGAGAGCCGGGCCTTGGTTCCCAAGGATGGTCACTGGCAGGTGTTGCTTGGTGATGCGCCTGGCGGAGTCTCCCTCCAGGTGCACGTGCGCACCTTGTCGCCTTAGCAGCAACCCTGACCCCAATATCCCATGCCTGTCCGCGCCTATCTGACAACGCTCCTGCTCTTGTATCTTGGCTCACAAGCTTCTGCGCAGGATTGGGTGAATTGGCGGGGTCCTCAGCATGACGGTTCCAGTACGGTCGAAGGCCTTCCCATGGTCTTCGACCAGGAAGCGAACGTGCTCTGGAAGACGGTGCTTCCGGGCTCCGGAGCCAGCACACCCATCGTCGTTGGAGAGCGGGTGTTTCTGACTTCTGTCGATTCGGACGCCGGTCAGTTGCTCGCGATCTGTCTGGATCGAGACAGTGGCGAGGTGCTCTGGCAGCACTCTGCAGGCAGCGGCTATCAGGCCTTCGGGGCGGGCGAGCCCACCACGCTGGGCTCCCGTAGCAATTACGCGTCCCCTTCCGCTGTCTCCGATGGCGTTCTCGTGACCTTCTTCTTTGGTAATGGGGACCTGGTGGCCTACGACATGGAGGGCGAGCAGCGATGGCGCCGAAACCTCCAGGAAGATCTGGGAGAGTTTCAATTCCAGTGGACCTTCTCCGCGACGCCCACACTCTGGGAGGACCGCCTTGTGCTGCCGATCCTGCAGCGCGACGCGCCGGTGAATGATCACGGGAAGGAGGGGACCGAGTCCTTCATCTTGGGTCTGGATCCCGCCACGGGCAAGACCCTCTTCCGCACCGTGCGGCCCTCTGACGCGCGGGTCGAGTCACGGGAGTCCTATGCGACAGCCATCCCTTACGTGACCGAGGAAGGGCGCAAAGAGCTGATCGTGGTGGGGGGGGACGTCATTAGTGGCCACGACCCGCTCACCGGTGAAGAATTTTGGCGCTGGGGCACCTGGAACCCCGGACACCGTGAACAGTGGTGGCGGGTCGTGCCCTCCGCGGTGGTTGGCGGCGGCGTGGCTTTGGCTTGTGCGCCCAAGGGTGCGCCGGTGTTTGCCGTTCAGCTCGGGGGGAAGGGTTCCCTCGACGATGCGAGCCTTGCCTGGAAGAGCGAGGGGCGTCGTAGTCCGGTTACGAGTGACGTGCCGACGCCACTTTACTACCGCGACCACTTCTACATCCTGAGCGATCTGCGCTCCATGCTTTCGAAAGTCCATCCGGGGTCGGGTGAGGTCGTATGGAGCGTCCCCATGCCGCGTGATGCCAAGTGGCGCGCCTCACCAACGGGGGCAGATGGCCGCGTGTGGTGTATGGATCACGGCGCACGGGTCGTGGCTATTGACGCAGAATCTGGCGAGATCGTGACCGTTGCCCAGATGGGGGGCGAGGAGAACCAGAAAGCGCGCAGCTCCGTGGTCCCCGCGCACGGGAGCCTGTTCATCCGAACAGACACGAGCCTCTTCAGGGTTGGGTTTTCTGAATCCGATGCGGATTCAGATGAGGACTAGGCACTTCGCCGCTAGACGGGGCTCTTGACCTTCTTGCGTTCGCGCTTGCGCTCGACTTCCTTCAGCCTGCGCTTACGCAAGCGCAGGCTGCTGGGAGTGACTTCAAGCAACTCATCATCTTCGATGTACTCGAGGCTCTCCTCCAAACTCATGATGCGTGGTGGTGAAATCTTGGCGTTGTCGTCTCGACCTGAAGCACGCATGTTGGTGAGCTTCTTGGTGCGACACACGTTGAGGGTTAGATCTTCCGCACGGTTGTTCTCGCCCACGATCATGCCTTCGTAAACGGGAGTGCCGGGCGCCACGAAGAAGATACCGCGATCCTGTAGGCCATCGATGGCGTAGGGGATGACGTCGCCGCTGCGGTCGCCGACCAGCACACCATTGGTGCGGCGCGGGATGGGGCCTCCGTCGGGATCCCAGCGATCGAATACGTGGGCCAGGATGGCCTCGCCCTTGCTCAAGGTGAGCAGAGCCGTGCGCGCGCCGATGAGCCCGCGAGAGGGGATCAGAAACTCGATCTTGGACAAGTGCCCCAGGGCGTCCATATGTGTCATCTCGCCGCGTCGGCGGCCGAGGTATTCGATCACCTTGCCAGCATTTTCCGCGGGGACCTCGACCGTAGCCCGTTCCACGGGCTCGCATGCCGTGCCGTCCACCTGTTTGATGATCACGTGCGGCTTGCCAACGCTGAACTCAAACCCCTCGCGGCGCATGTTCTCGATGAGCACGGAGAGGTGCATGACCCCACGCCCCTTGACCTCGAAGGCTTCCGCGCTCGACGTCGCCACGAGCACCAGGGCCACGTCCCGAGCGGCAGCCTTCTCCAGTCGCGTCCAGATTTGGCGACTGGTGACGTAGCGCCCTTCCTTCCCAGCGAAGGGCGAGTTGTTCACGTAGAACACCATCGACAGCGTGGGCTCGTCCATGGGAATGGCGGGCAAAGGTTCGATGCGATCGGTGGAGCACAACGTGTCGCCCACGCCGATGTTCGCGATCCCCGTCACCATGGCGATATCACCTGCCTGCACTTGCTCGACGGGCACGCGCTTGAGGCCTTCGCAACGGAAGAGGTTCTTGACCGGGTAGACGGGGGCGTCATTCCGATCGGGATGGCAGAGGGCGTAGCGCCCTTCGCGCTGCAGCACTCCGCGCGCGACGCGTCCCACCGCTATGCGACCCAAGAAATCGTCGTGATCAAGGGTCGAGGCCTGAAACTGAACTGGGCCAGCTGAGTCCATCTGGGGCGCAGGCACTGACTCTAGGATCAGATCGAAGAGGGGTTGGAGGTTACCGCCCGTCGTTTCCGAATCCCGGGTGGCCCAGCCATCCCGCCCAGAACCGTAGATGACGGGAAAATCCAACTGGTGGTCGTCAGCCCCCAGATCCACGAACAGATCGAAGATCTCTTCGAGCACCTGGCCGGCCCGCGCATCGGGACGGTCCACCTTATTGATCATCACTAGGGCGGGTAGCCCGTGCTCGAAGGCCTTGGAGAGCACGAAGCGCGTCTGGGGCATGGGTCCTTCGAAGGCGTCGACCAAAAGGAGCACGGCGTCGGCCATGGTCAGGGTGCGTTCCACCTGACCACCGAAGTCGGCGTGGCCCGGGGTGTCGACGATGTTGATGCGGGTTCCCTTGTATTCGATGGCCGTGTTCTTGGCCAGAATAGTAATCCCACGCTCCCTCTCCTGGTCGTTGGAGTCCAGCGCTCTCTCCTGCACCTGCTGGTTCTCGCGGAATGTACCGACGAAGGCGAACATGCTGTCCACCAGTGTTGTCTTGCCATGGTCGACGTGGGCGACGATGGCCAAATTACGGAACTCAGTGGAGGGCATTAGATAAGGCAGGTGGTGTTCGGGGCGGATGGTCCCGGATTTCGAGGCAGAGAGTCTACGGGCGGGAGGGGGCCCGGGACTAGGGGCGGTGCGGTATCCTGGGGGGAGATTCTCACGAAGAGGCAGCTAAGGACGCATTAGTTCCCCATGCCCCAAGGGCGATAGACATGAAATGGCACACTCTCCGGACTCGAACTCTGAGGTCCTTCAGCTTGGGGTTAGCGCTTTCGGCATGCAGCCTGCCCCCGAATGGCAGGTCGACGGTTCCCCGGATTCCTCGCCCGGACTATTGGGACGGAGTGACCCGCACCCTGGCTATATCCCCCCTGGGCAACGTCGCTGCCATTTCCGCCCACAACTGCTACAGCGTGACATCTGATCCGGGCAGCAGCCTCGCGGCCACCCTGAAGAGAATTCACGATGCCCAGGCAGATGGAGCGGACCTGATCGAGCTCGACATAAAGAGTGAGGGCGGTGTGCTGTACGTGGATCACAATGACGAGGGGACCGTCGAAGGTGCCTACCTGGAAGACGTGTTGGCCGACCCGGCCTTGCGGGCGGGGAATCAAATCCTCTTCATTGAGAGCAAGGAAACTCAGGCCGACCCTGCCTATGTTTCCAGTCTCCTGACCTCCCTGGTGGCTAACGGCTATGGGCGCGCGGGGAGACCCGTGGTCATTCGCGCCTTCAACAACATTCGCCAGAACCTGATTCTGACCCGCACCGCCTTGCGTGACCCAGCCTTTCGCGCCCTGCGCCCCTGGGTCAAGCTGAACGAACTGTTCTCCAAGAATCAGGTGCCCAGCATCGCCACCTTTCAGCAGTTGATTGCCCAGTCCTGCCAGGATGGATTCCAGGGTGTCGAGTTCCACTATCAGGACTCCAACCTGTTTGGAAAGATCGTCTTCGCTCGCAGCCTGGGATTGGGAGTCAACCTCTGGACCATCCCCGTCTCCCTAGGCGAGGTGTTTCTGGCTGGTCTACGCGAGGAGGTTGATGCGCTGACGGTGGATTACCCCGTTGATAAGGCGCGCCAGGTCGTGGAGGACAAGAATCTCCTTGTCTACCTGAACTCCTGGCCCCGCGATGGGGATGAGGGAACCGTACTCTGGTCGGAGGGGGAGGGAGCGCTACGCGAGGCTCCTACCGATCAACCCGGCACCCCGGCCTACAAGTTCTTGGACGTTGGAGAGGAGCTCTTTGGTGGCGTGCTGGAGCTGGATGCCGGCAAGCGGCAGGTCGTAACCTTCTACGATGCCGACAACCTTCCGGGAGAGGGCTACTTGATTACGGCGGTCGTGAATTTTGACGATCTTGAACTCGCGGACGGCAAGACCTCCGCCATTCTGAGCAAGGCGGACAGCGGAGGTTTCGCCCTTGAGTTGCACAACCCGATTGGCTCGGGAACCACGGTCCTGCGCTTCGGCGTGTATGTGGGGGGGTACGTCTATGGGAGCGTGCCGGCGTCCCTGCTCAATACCACCGACTCTTTTCTCCTGACCGGCGGTTATGACGGTGACGGCAATGTTTGGCTCTGGGTGGACCATTCCATCGATAGTTTGACCAAGGGCCAGGCTCAGGGCGGGGTCGGGTTGAACGACTCCCCCGTCTTGCTGGGGGCCGACCCCCAGGGCACCGAAAGCAGTCGCTTTCATTTTTCCGGCAAGGTTCAACAGGTGCAGGTGCAGGCTTGGGGCCCGCACTAGCTCAGCACACCGTTACACGACCCTCTCCTGAACTCGCTGGATGCGGTCGATGCGGTAGGTTTTGAGAAGCCCGCTCCTTTGACATTCAGCTTCCAGGTAGCCATGCCCGCCGCGCTCGAAGATGAAACGCGGGACAACGGGAAGGGTGGCTGGAGCCCCCTTTTTGCCGTAGACCAGTTCGACTTCGTTCGCGTCCATGCGTGCCGCTTCTAGTTGGCGTACTCGGCGCGTTTGGGCGGGACTCTTTGGTCGATGCCCATTGATCGTGACGGGTGCCAAGCCCAGGGCAAGGCACTCGGTGTAGGCGTCACCCTCCGGGCCATGGCGCTCAAGGCATTCCTCCAGCACCTTCCAACACCAGACCGCATCCGCGAGACCGCGCCGCTGCTGTCCCTCCTCCAGGTCGAGGTGCTTGCAGAGGGTCTCTAAGTCGTGCCCTTCCGCCTCGGGCAGGTGGTGCTGGGCGAGAGCGCGTGTGTCCAAGATGGGAGAACCCGGGGGGGGTAACTCGGCGCGAGCGTATTCGAAGGCCAGAGCTGTGGCCGCGTCCTCTGCATCATGAGTGGCCAGGCGCTCTTCCCCCGCCCAGGCGCTGAATGCCTTTAGGACATCGGCGGCAAGAGGCGCAGCTCTGATGTGATCTTCGGTGATGCCGTGCCAGTCGCTGGCCTCGGGTTCAATCGGAACGGGGGGACAGATCAGGGAGTCAAAGGTGTCCTCGATCTCGCCGGCGATGACTTTGACTGCCCCCAACTCAATCAAGTGTGGTGCGCCCTGCCGGGCGACGGTCTGGACACCTAGAGCAATCAGAGGTCGATCCATGGAGCTCGGAACCTAGATCAATTCCTGGAACTCGGGCAGGCCGCGTAGGACGTCCAAGTCGGAATTCAAGCGCATCTCGCTCGCGATGTAGTAGCCGCGATCTTGCGCTAGGTTCAGGGCCTCGATGGCGGCGGGCGGGTCGCCCAGCAAGGCGTAGACGCAGGCCGAGTGGAATGCCGTGGTCCCATCCCGTGGAGCCAAGTCGCGAGCCGCATCAATGGCCTCGCGGGCTGCGTCATCCGAGCCGCGCCGTGCCAAGAGCAGAGCCATATGCGCCCGCGCGTCCATGTCGTCGGGTTCGTCACGCAGGTGCTTGCGTGCTGCGGAGATACCCTTGTCGGCGGTCTCAAGAGCCTCTTCGTATTGCCCCAGGCATTGTCGAACGCCGTAGAGGTGGTCGTAGCTGCCGATGTGAGAGGGGCACAAGTCGATAGCCTTCTGCAAGAGGGGCGCGGCGCCTTCGAAGTTGCCCGCTCGTGACTTGATGGCTCCCAGGAGGCGGTGGCTAAGCCACTCGCTCTTGTCCATCTGTATAGCCAGTCTGTACATGCGCTCGGCTTCATCCATTCGGCCGGAGAGGTGATAAGCAAAGCCGAGCACCGTGTGAGCGAGCGCGCATTTGTGGTCTAAGGAAATGGCCCGCTTGGCCCGCTCTCTCGCCTCGTCAAGGAAGGTCGGGTCGCCGTCCCATGTCAGGAACTTGCGGACCATGGCCTCGGCTAGTCCTGCGTGGGCCAGAGCACAGAAACGATCCAATTCCAAAGCCTTGCGGAACTTGGCACTCGCGGCGAGGAGGTGTTTGGTGGTTCCCTTGCGAAGGATGGCCATGCCCCGTGTCGTGGCGGCCAATGCTGCCCGGGTATTCTCATTCTCAAGAGGATCGGCGCGCAGGGGCGCTTGCGTCAGTCGCTTGCGCAGGACGCGCATTGAATTGCGTACCAGGCTTTCTTGGAGGGCCCACTCGCTGTCCTTGCTGGATTTTACCGTATCCCGCACGACTCGAACGCTGGCCTCGGGATCGTTGGCATTCGCGTCTTCACTGGGGAAATGAACGGAGAGTTCTAGGCGTGCTTCCTGGCCTTGTACGTCCAGGTGGGCGGCTACGACATAGTCCACCTTAACTTTGTTCGAAGGTGCGCCGGGCTCTTCCAGGACAACCGTGAGCTCCTTGTTGCGGGATAGGGCCGAGGCCAAATCCTTGCGGATGCTACCTGCCATGATCGCGCAAGTCTCCGTATCGCTCTGGGCGCATGAGATCGGCGACAGCATCAGCGTTCCTTGCAGGCGCGCATGGTCTCGGCTGCCCGTGCCAGCAAGCGTCTCGTTCACCCCTAGCAAGGCATTGTGCGCTTCGCTTGCATCCGTAAATCTGTCAGCCGGCTCACTTGCAAGGCACTTGAGCAGGAAGGTCTCTAGAGGTTTGGGGAAGCCGTGCCGTGCCTGTGCCGGCGGCTTGAATTTGCCATCGAGAATGGCCATGCAAACCTCGGGGAAGTTATCCCCGGGGAATGGAAGGGCACCGGTGCTGATGTGGTAGAGCACAGCCCCCAGGCTGAAAATGTCTGACCGGAGATCGAGATCGTCGCCGCGGACCTGCTCGGGGGACATGTACAGGACCGTTCCGACCAGGACGCCCTGCTGGGTGATGTTGGTCTCGTCCCGGGCCCGAGCGATTCCAAAATCGAGGAGCTTGAGCTTGCCGTTGCGTTGTAGGAGTACGTTGCCGGGTTTGAGGTCCCGGTGCAGGATGCCCGCCTTGTGGACCAACTCCAGTGCACTTGTCACCTGAATGGCGATGCGCAGGCACTCTTCGAAACCCAGGGTGCGCCCCTTGATGACCTTGTCTAGGGTCTCGCCCTCAAGGAACTCCATCGCGATGAATGAGGTGCCCTTGTCCTCGCCATACTCGTAGATCGTCGCGATGTGCTCGTGGGCCAGGGAGGATGCGTGCTTGGCTTCCCGCTTGAAGCGACGCTCGGCCTGGGGGTCGATCTCGGCGTGGGCCCGTAGGATCTTGAGCGCTACAGGGCGGCCGAGGTTCATGTCCTCCGCCCGGTACACCTCGCTCAGCGCCCCCTCGCCAATGCGGTCGGTCTCGGGGTCGAATTGGAAGTGGGCGAATTGCATGGCCAGGGGAGTGGGGAGCTGTGCGCTACGATCCGTGGGCGCCAGACCCCCCCACTGATAGTAGCGGGTTGGGCGGCATCGGTAACGGGCAGGGCCGAGTGCGACGCACTCAACCCACTTGAGGTTGCAGGGGGGGGGAGGCGATTCTCGCCCTGAGCCTGTACCGTTCCCCCATGGCAACCACACCCGAGCCCCGGCCCATCAGTGGGGGAGTCTGTTTTGAGGAGTGGGACTTTGCTGCCCTGAGCCCCGAGCATGCACGTAGCGTCGAGAGCAACGACCGCCGGCTGATGACTCGCCGCCGGCTTTTGGCCCTCGGGAAGGACTTTCTTGCTCGGGCCAAGGGCGAGGGGGTTCCACTCGACGCACGCTCGTCCTTGCACCATCCCCACGCTTTCAATGGCAAGCAGGTCTCACGTCTGTGGGTCTACCTGATGCGACCCAAGGCAGAAAAAACGCGTCTGCGTAAGGTCCTGGGCCGTGAGTTGGCCAAGGACTTAGACTCGGCCTATCGCAACGCGTACCTCTGCGTGGCCGTGGAGCACCAGCAGCTTGAGGTCTCCCTGCGCATCCATGTGGATGCCTGGTACGACGGGCAGAATCTGGTCAACCGTGTGGGGCGCGAAGGGCTCGGTCCTTGGCTCGCCCTGCTCAATGAGTTGAGCGGATTTCAACTGCGCCTGCATGACTGGGGTGGCGAGTGGCCCTGCGGGAACCTGAGTGCCGATCAGTTGACTGAATTTCTAAAGCACTACACGCCCGGGGAGCACCAACTTGTTGTGGACCGTCGCTGGCCCGTACCTGCGGAGGGCGCGGTGCGGGAGGCGGCGCTGAGCGAGGAGGTGCCGGGCATTCTGTTGGCGGAACTGGAGCGTCTCTTGCCGATGTATCGCTATGCCGCCTGGTCTCAAGAGAGTGACCACCTGTTCTCCTGAGCGCGGCCGGGTTGAACCGTGGGATCCAATCCTACTTCTGCATCTTCTGCTCAACGGTCTGTGGTCGTGGGACTTCTTGTCCTATCCGCATTTTCCCTGGGCCTGCGCTGGGC
>JAPKBO010000137.1 GCA_028823395.1 Planctomycetota bacterium
CGAAGGAGTTCGAGCAGTGGCTCACGCTGTGGAACTGGGCCGTGATCGGGTGCGACGAGGCTCACAAAGCCAAAGGCCGCAACGGTGTAACGTCGAAGGCGCTCGCCCGCGTGTGCCGTTCGGCGCCAGCGGCGAACATCATAATGATGAGTGGAACGCCCATGCCCCATAGTCCTTTGGACATCTGGGCCCAGGCAAGGGCACTGGACCCAACGATCTTCGGACCCCGCTACCACGCGTTCCAGGCCAAGATCGCCGTCATGGGGGGCTTCCGCAACCCGCGCACTGGCAAGGGTACGGTGCCCGTCGCGTGGCAGAACCTGGACTGGATGCAGGACCAGCTTCGGAGGGTCATGTTCCAGCCGACGATAGAGCTCGACCTACCGCCCGTGCGCCACATCCAGGTGCCTGTGGACCTGGACCCTAAGACGCGCAGGCTCTACGACATCGTAGAGGCGGACATTGTCGCGATGATTGGAGCGGGTGACATCAACCCGCAGAACGGCCTCGTTAAGTTGCTGCGCCTGCAGCAGATCGCCAGCGGCATCGCTGTGTCGGAGACCATGGATGATTGGGGGGAGGTCACTAAGACCACCACTGTCATCGGGTACGACAAGCAGGATGCCGTCGAGGAGATCATCGAGTCCACGGACAAGCCCATTGTGGTGTTCTGTCTGTTCCGGGCTGAGCTGGACGCGATCAGTATCGCGGCCGGTAACGCTGGCGCGGAGTGCGCAGAGCTCTCCGGCCGGCACGACCAGCTGTCTGCGTGGCTGGGCGGTGACGCCCGCGTCCTGGCCGTGCAGATCGCTGCCGGCTCCGAGGCGCTGGACTTCACACGGGCGCATCACTGCGTCTTCTTCTCGACCGGCTGGAACATGGGCCAGTATGAGCAGGCCCTGAAGCGGTGCCACCGCCCGGGGCAGGACCAGCCGGTCAACTACTACCACATCTGTGCAACGGACACCGTAGACACCAGGGTCTACGAAACGCTACTCAAGCGCGGGGACCTGGTCCGCGCAGCACTCGAATCCCTTACTACCACATGAACCTCGACCCATTCCGCCAGTTCGCGATGCTCAAGCAAGAGCACACTGAATCCAAAGAGACCACCAAGCGCCTGCGCGCACTCATGGACGACCTGCAGGAGAAGCTCATCGACATGCTCCTCGAGGAGGGGGTCTCCAGCATGCCAATCGACGTCCCCAACGTCGGGTCGGTGCTCCTCTACCCCCGTGTCTCGACTTTTGCACGCGCAAAGGACGGCGACGTTGACAGACTACATCTAGCCCTAGAGAATGCCGGCATGGGCGACGTCATCAAGCTCGGCGTGAACGCCCAGACCCTGTCTGCAATTGCTCGAGACGCTGACAAGCCTGACGGCGAAGCCCTTCCCCAAGAACTCATTGATGCACTCTCGTTTGGAGAGAAGCATGAACTCGCTATGCGCAAGCAAGCCTAACCCCAAAACCAAAATGTCTAAGAAACAAAGCACAGGCGAAATCGCCACCACCACCCCGTCCGACTTCCCCCTGTTCGCATCCGAGAAGGGCGCACGCATCATGTCCACGCTAAAGGAGATGGACATCAAAAAGTTCGACCTGGACAAGATCAAGGCGCCATCCGGTGGCGCTGTTGCCTTCGAGGTCGAGGGCCTGGATGGGATCGAGTACAAGCAGGAGCTCGAGGTCGTCATCGGTTTGATGATCGGCGGGCAGCGGGCATGGCACCGCGTCAACTACGAGGATTCGGACGGCGGGGCCGCACCTGACTGCGTCTCCACGGACGGCAAGACGGGCTTCGGCAGCCGCGACAAGGACGGCGATGAGGACTCTGAGAAGACCGCCATGGATTGCGATGATTGCCCCTGGAACCAGTGGGAGAGTCACCGCAGCGGAGGCGCCGGCCGGGACTGCGGCGAGAAGGCGATCCTGTACGCGTTCACCAAGACGAGCCTGATCCCTATCGTGATCCAGGTCTCGGCTACCAGCCTCAAGCCGCTCAAGCGGCACGCTATGAAGCTGATGGGCTTCGGTCTCGAGCTCCACGATGTTGTGACCAGCATCACCCTGGAGAAGCGGGCGGGGCGCGTGGAGTATAGCCAGATGGTCTTCAAGCGCGTTGAGTCGCTGCCGGCCGAGCACCAGGCCACGATGCTGAACGTGACGAACGAGCTCGCGAACGCGTTCGCCGGCCAGTAACAGACCGCTTCGGGGGGCGGGCGCCTTTGCCTGCCCCCCTCTTTGTGCCGCACACTGCCCGCAAGCAGAAGAGAGCTCATGTCAGCGACCCGCGAATTCTTTGAGGCCCTCTTCCCGGAAGAGACGGTCAACGCATACAACCGCTGCGTCCTGTGGGCGCCGGATTCGACCGCCAACGACTGGTGCATATCCCTCGACGAGCTAGTTGACAAGGCGCTGAAGCGCAGCGAGCGCGGGAACGTCTACTTCGGGGCCAGCCTGCAGTCGCCCGGCGCCATGACGAAGGAGGCGAAGCACCGGAAGGTGGCACCGGATCCGAAGTTCAGGCGGGGGTATGTGGAGTCCGCCTCGGTCCTGCCTGGCGTGTGGTTAGACTTGGACTACGGCGACGACGGGCATGAGAAAATCAACCTGCCACCCACGGAGGAGGCGGCGATGGAACTTGTCGCCGCCATGCCGGCTGAGCCCAACATCATCATCCACACGGGGGGCGGGCTACATGTCTGGTGGCTGCTGCTGGACCCGTTCGAGATTACGGACGATGAAACCTGGGCTCGAGCCCAGCACCTGAGCCATGGCTGGGGGACCCTGGCCCGCCTTGAGTCCGAGAAGCGTGGCTGGTCTATGGACGCCGTGCACGACCTGGCACGCGTCATGCGGATCCCGGGCACCAAGAACCACAAGGAGGCGTATGGCGAGCATGGGCGTGAGGTGAAGACCCTCCTGTACTCGCCCGAGGCGCGGCATGACATCGACGGCCTTGAGGTCTTCCTGCCCGAGGTGCGTATCCCCCCCAGCAGCCGCCGGGGCACGGACCTGACCGAGTTTGCCTTCGATATGGACCCTGGGATCCAGCCGGACGAGCGCATGCTCACCGCCGCCAAGAAGCTGGACCCCAAGTTCGCGAAGGTCTGGGACCGGCTGACGACCCTGGCGAGCCAGTCCGAGTACGACCTCAGTATCGGAAACACTCTGGCGGACTTGGGCTGGAACGACCAGCTCATCGTCAACGCCCTGATCTACCACCGGGCTGGCGGCTCGAGCGCGCCCAAGCTCCGGCACAAATACTACGCAGGCACCCTGAAGCTCATCAGGGAGACGTTCCCGGACATCTCTGAGTCTACGGAGCGGATGGCTACGGTGAGCTCAGACATCGCCACAGGGCTCCCTGTGACGCCCACGGTGCGCAAGCAGGTGAGGGATGACCTCTCAACCATGCTGGGCATGCCCCCGGGCTGCGAGATTGAGCGCATCGAGAAGTACGAGGGCGACCCGCCCACATACGCACTCAGGACCCCGAATGGGACAATCAGCCTGGGCCAGGTCTCCGGGATCACCCGTGGGCACCTGTTCAGGGACACTGTGGCAGCGGCGACGAACCACCTCATCGACTCCAAGAAGGCGGCGGTATGGGCTGGACTCGCTCAGGCCATCCTGCACGCCGCTGAGCCCGTCGATCTGGGCGAAGAGGTCACGATGGACGGAGAAGTCCTGGGGTGGCTGGACGGCTACCTGGGGGACGAGGGGCTCGCTAAGGATGTGACCGAGGGCTGCGAGGCTCGGATGCCCTTCTGGCGCCGTGGCGAGGCGTGCTTCTTCTTGGAGGGTCTGCGTGCCTGGCTGCGCACCAGCCGAGACCTGCGCATGGAAAGCCGGTCACTCGCTCGCCGGCTACGGAGCTCGGGCGTGCGCCGGGGAAAGGCGACTATCGACGCCCCGAGCGGGCGGACATCGCGCGGGTTCTGGGTCGTCCCAGGCCGGACACAGGCCGGACAACCGGCCAAGGAAGGTTGAGTACCCTTCGCGGGGCTGTCGATTTTTGTTGCGTTTGAAAAAGCCAAACCCCGGTACTCAGGTACTCACTAGCGTAAGTCCTTATGGGGTAGGGACTTACATCGTACTGGGTAACAGTACTCATACAGTATGGAACCCCTCAAATGAGCCAAAAAAACCTCTTCGAGCGCCCGACCAAACCTCTCGTTTACAAAGAGGGCACTCTGAGTGCCACTCCGCACCCTAGCGCCGCTAGGCCGGACAGTACTCGGACAGCTGCCGGACAGGCGTACCTACTCATCGGCCCGCCCGGTTGCGGTAAGACCACCGCCCTGGCGATGAAGTGGGTCCCCAAGGCAGTCGAGCGGTACGGCCCCGAGGCTGTGATGCTCTCCAGCCTCACCCGAGCAGCGGCGCAGGAGATCGCCTCCAGGGACATTGGGGTGCCCGACGAGAATGTGGGCACGCTCCACAGCCTCGCTCTTAGGGCGCTTAAGCGCCCGCCCCTGGCCCAGACCCGGAAGCACCTAGTGAAGTGGAACGAGCTTGTGGCGCCCCATTTCCGGCTGTCTGGTGGGGGGAAGAGCGAAGGGGCCTCGGACAAGGGCAAGTTTAAGGGCGACGCGCTCCTCGAGATGTGTGACACCGCCCGCCACAAGCTGGTGCCAGTCGATGCCTGGAACAGGACCATGCGCGACTTCTGGTCTAAGTGGTGCCAGTGGAAGCTCGACAACGAGCTCATGGACTTCACGGACCTGATCATCCGGGCCACGGACTGGACCGACCACGCCCCGGGGGACCCCGCTGTGTTTATCGTTGACGAGGCCCAGGATCTGTCCAAGCTCGAGCTCGCCCTGGTCCAGCACTGGGGGGCAAGCACGGAGACCTACGTCCTGGCCGGGGACTTCGACCAGGCGATCTTCGCCTGGAGGGGGGCGGATGCCAATGCCTTCATGTCCCTCGACATCCCGGAGGAGCGGATATACCGCCTGACACAGAGCTACCGAGTCCCACGGGCGGTCCAAGCCTACGCCTCGAAGTGGATCGACCAGGTCGAGGAACGCTTCCCCTCCGAGTACCTGCCTCGGGACGAGGAGGGCGAGATCCAGCGGCGGACGTCCATAACGCTCAGCTCCGGCCGCAAACTTGTCCGGGAGCTAGCAGCCGATCTCGAGCTCGGGCACTCCACGATGCTCCTGGCGTCATGTGGCTACATGCTCAACCACACGCTGTCTGCGCTGCGCAAGGCCGGCATACCGTTCCACAACCCGTACAGACCTGAGGACCCGGCCTGGAATCCCATGCGCGGCGGGGTGGATAGGCTCGCCTGCTTCCTGCGCCCCGTCCGGGAGGAGCTCTGCGCGGGTGCGGAGCCCAGGCTCTGGACCTGGCCCGAGCTCAAGCGGTGGCTGGAGCCCCTCACTATGGGTAACGACTTCGTCAAGGGCGCAAAGGTGCTGACCACCAAGCAGGCCAAGGGCAACCCCCAGGGGGGCAGCGTCTCGAGGACGGACCTGCGCTCCGTGTTCACGGACGAGGGCTACGAGGCGGTGGTGGCAGCGGTCACCGGGCCAGCCCAGGGCGCCGTGGACTGGTACTTCGAGCGTGTGCGTGGTACTCAGCACCGGCTAATGTCCTTCGCTCGGACCCTGGTCCGATACAACTTGCCCATTGCGCGTGAGGCCAATGACCTACCTACCTCTGAAATCGACAGCCCCGTGAAGGGAGAGATTGACCTCCGGCGGCTTGTGGAGGTCCCTCGCCTGATTGTGGGGACAATCCACAGCGTGAAGGGTTCCGGGGCAGATTCAGTCTTCCTCGCGCCTGACCTGTCGCGGGCGAGCATGAAGGAGTACCAGAGGCGTGGAGCTAAGCGCGACGAGACCATCCGGCTCATGTATGTGGGCCAGACGAGAGCGATCAAGAAACTAACCCTGCTCGGCCCCTACCAGGAGTGCCGCGTTAACTGGCTACCGCTATGACCACCCCCCGTAAATTCCACTCCGCTGATGTCTGCCCGAGGCACCCCACGATGCAGGGCAAGATCATCGACTCGAGGCGGGACTTCAGGCATGAGGAGTTCGGCCGCCACCGTCGCAGACGCTGCCCTAGATGTGGTATGACCTGGGACACTGTCGAGGTCGATGCGACCATCCAGAAGAGGCGGAACAACCAATGAGCCCCAAGCAAGATGCCTGTGAACGATGCCAGGTCAGCCAGCGAGTCGCTGGCACCATGTTCTGCGCACGCTGCCACAAGATCCTCAGAGACGCTGCGTCCTCACTCCAGCGGGAAGCGGCGCATGAGTTGCTCCTGGCGCAGTACAAGGAGCACCACATCGAACTCGGCGCCTGCCAGTGCGACCGCATCCGTCTACGCACGCTGGTTGAGTTGGCTTACTACGAGGGAGCCGAGGAGTGCCGCGACTCGGGCGAATGGTGCTGGGACCGCTCCGACGCCTGCGCTGCGCTCGAGCACCCCCCCTCACAAGCGGACCTCTTCTAATGAGCATCATCATCGGCTTCGATCCCGGAAAGTCAGGCGGCCTGGTCGCGCTCTCCAGCGAGGGTGCATACCTGCGCCACCACCGCATCACGGTCATCGGCTCGGGATCACGTGCGCGCATCGACGGCCGGGCCATCGCGGACTGGCTGGCGAAGATATACGCCGCGTGGCCTGACGATGTGATCGTTGTGGCTGAGCGCGTCAGCTCCATGCCCACCGATGGCGTGGTCTCGGCCTTCAGCTTCGGCAAGGCCCTGGGCCAGGTCGTCGGCATCACCGAGGCGCTGGGCTTCCCCTTCACGGAGGTGGCGCCGACCGACTGGCAGAAGCTGATGTTGCGCGGACACAAGCGCACGCCGCGCAAGGTGCGGAAGGCGAACTGCGCTCTAGTTGCTGGTGACCTGTTCCCGGAGCTGGCCGAGCTGCTACGGGTGAAGGCGAACTGGGGCCTGGCCGACGCGGCCCTCATCGGTGAGTTCCACCGACGCATGACGCTGAGGAAGCCATGACCTCGCCTCTAGTTCTGTCGTATGGCGGCGGCGTCAACTCGACCGCACTCCTGGTGGGTATGCGCGAGCGCGGGATCCGCCCTGACCTGATCCTGTTCTCGGACACAGGCGGTGAGCACTCACGCACCTACGAGACGATCCGCAGCATGAGTATCTGGTGCGAGCGGGAGCTCGGTCTGCCCATCACCACCATCAGCAACGCCATCCGGCCGGCCGACCAGGACCCGGCGCCACACGCGAGCCTGGAGGAGGAGTGCCATACCAACGTCACGCTCCCCTCCCTCGCGTTCGGCAACAAAGGCTGCAGCGCACGCTGGAAACGCCAGCCGATGGACCGCTACCTGCGCGACTGGCAGCCGGCCATCGACGCCTGGGCGGCCGGCGGGAAGGTCACGCGCTGGCTGGGCATCGATGCCGACGAAGCCCACCGCTCTGCGGAGCTCTGCTCCGACACGCATAAGAAGTGGATCTACCACCGGCCTCTGCTCGATTGGGACTGGGGCCGGGACGAGTGCGTGGCTGCGTGCGAGCGCGCCCTGGGCTCGGCTCCCGGCAAGTCAGCCTGCTGGTTCTGCCCGGCCATGAAGAAGCGCGAGGTGCTCGAGTTGGCTCGTACAGACCCTGACCTGTTCGCTCGAGCTGTCGCCATGGAGCGGAACGCCGCGCCCAACCTGGGCACCGTGCGCGGACTGGGCCGGAACTGGTCCTGGGAGAGGCTCGTCAAGGCGGACCTGGCGCAGCTCAAGCTCTTCCCTGAGGCGCCGGAGCTCGACTGTGGCTGCTACGACGGTGAGCAGGAATAGGTGACGCCCGCGCCCTGGTGAAGGGACGCGGGCGTCGTGCTAGTCAGCCTGGATGGGGCAGGCGACCGGAGAGAGACAGGCGAGGACTAGCTACTCAGCCCACCGGCTTGCCCGGAGTGTAGAAGGGCAGCTTGAGCTCCACCAGCATCCTGGTGAGAACTCGAGCGGGCCCAGGGATGAGGTGCTCGCCCTTCTCGTAGCCTCTGATCGTCCGCTCGTCGCCCACGCCCAGGAGCTCGGCCATGCGCACCTGGCTGACGTCCAAGATGGCACGCAGGACGATGAACTCCTCCGGGGGCATGGGCAGGCTGCGAATCCGGGTGTTCATACGAGGAAGGTCATCGCAAGGCCCGCTATCAAAAACACCCAGACGATGTAGTCGGGATCGACGCCAGGCGGGCGCTGCGGGGGAGAGTCGAGTAGGTCCCGGAGTTCGATGTTGTGGCGACTCATTAGAAGGGCCCCTCACCGCAACGGCCACACGGGGGCTTTCCCCATTCCTCCACCATAACGCCGACAGGGTCGCCGCAGTTGTCGCAGTTGACCCAGTCAGCGGGCTGCTGGCCCCAGTCGGGGACGTCAACGACAACGGGCTCGGTGGGCTCCTGGCTGTGGCGACTCATTAGAAGCTCCCCAGGATGGCGTCCAGCTGCTCGACGGTGGTGCCCGGGGGAACCTCGTCCTCCTGGTTGACCTCGAGCTCCTGCTCGAAGGGCTGGCCGGCCAGGGACGGGTCGTCCCGCACATACTCCTCGATCCACTCGACCAGGGAGCTGCGCACCTTGCCGGGCGCGGCGTTGTCGTGCACACGCTGCAGGTGGCCGAGGGCGTAGCCGGTGAGGGGCATGAGCTCGACCAGATCGGGAAACACCTTCAGTAGGGACTGCGCGGACCCTCGGAACTCCCACGGGGTCCCGGGCTCGGTCAGGTTGCCGAACGAGCTCCGGGAGATGCTGCTGATGAGCGCAGTTTCCGTGGGAATGAAGCACCCCACCGCGCAGTGGTTGCCGTCTACGGTGCGGTAGCGACACGCCCCGTCCGTGGGGTGGACGGCACGCTGGCCGTTGTTGCGGGTCAGAATGCGGGCGATGATGGAGGCTTTGGTCCAGCCGTTCTGAGTTTGGTACATGGTTCAGGTTCTGAGTTTGGGAGTACATCCGCTCTCCCTGCAGTATGCAGGTCCCGGGCTGTGATGACCGGCGTGGCGAGGTTGCCCCCCAGGGGCTTAGATCATTGGTCCACCAGGTTGTCGCTGCTCAGGGTGACCAGGAGCTGCTCGGCCGGGGTGAACTGGCTCCAGCAGTCGGTGAAATAGATGCTCGTATCGAGCTCAGCGGTGGCCTCGCGCTTCCACTGCTCGAAGGAGTCGTAGCCGGCGAGACCACCAGCCTTCTGAAACGCCGTCACAAGCGCCGGGTGGCGCTTATCGCAGTCCTCCTGGACGATGGCCCAGATGTGGTCGTAGAGCTCCTGGCCGGCGTCTGAGGAAGTGTCAAGCCAGCACTCGGCCAGCGCGTCGATGGCGATATAGGGCGCGTGGCAGACGCGGACGTCCTGCAGCTTCAAGCTGGAGAACCCGGTGATGACCGTGCGCGCGGCCCAGGTCCCGGTGGTCTCTTCGTCGAACGCGGAAACCGGCGAGGACACGCTCCGCTGCATGTGGGCGGGGACGTCCTCCAGGCTGGTGAAGCACTCAGCCTGCCGCTCATGCTCCGGCCGGTGCCGGCCGTAGCAGTCGGGGCAGACCTTCTGAGCATCGAGGCAGTCGTGGGCGTCCACGGGGGTGATGAGCTCGTAAGCGGGGCAGGTGCGGGACTTGTACTGGGGGAGCTGGGCCCGGTCGTTGAACGCCTGGCAGGAGTAGCCCTCGCCGTCCCACTCGCCCTGTGTCTCGTCCCAGAGGATGTCCCTCCCTGCGATCCAACGCTTGCGAAGCTGGCCGTCAGCCAGGTGGTAGGTGACCAGTAGGGAGTGGCCCTTGCGAGCCGTGGCGGTGCCGGGGCAGCCCAGGGTCTTCGAGAAGGCGGGGCGGTTGAAGAGCACCTTGATGGTGGGCGTGTTCTGGGGGCTCGGGAGCTTGACGTTGGGGTTCATGGTATTTGAGTGTTGTGAGGTTTGGAGTAGTGAG
>JAPKBO010000138.1 GCA_028823395.1 Planctomycetota bacterium
AGGACATGGTCGTGCATGAGTTCTTCTCGCATACCTCTCCGGTGCCGGGCAAAGAGACCCCTTGGAAGCGGGCAGCATTAGAAGGGGGCCAGGCGGGTGGGGAGAACATCGCCGCCGGGCAACGCACTGGCCATGGCGCGATCTCGGCCTGGTGGTACAGCCCCGGGCACCACCGCAATATGCTTGGCAACCATGGCTCGCAGGGCCTAGGCCGCCATAAGAATCACTGGACCCAACTTTTCGGAGGCTAGGAGGCCCAGTCCGCGATCAGGATGCGGCCGAGCGCGCAGCTTCAAGGGCTGCCTCGACCAACTCATCGGGGGACACCCCCGAGGCCTCGCCCTCGAAGCCGAGGATTAGCCGATGGCGCAGTGCAGGGGCGGCGACGGCCTCGATGTCCTCTTGGGTCACGTGTAGGCGACCCCTGAGGAAGGCGCGTGCCTTGCTACCCAGCAAGATGGCTTGTCCACCGCGGGGGCTGGCACCGTAGCGCACTAGCGCGCGTACAGATTCGGGCGCGCGGGAGTCCGTTGGGTGGGTCGCGAGAACGGTTGCAGCGACGAGTTTGGTGAGCTCCTTGCTGACGGGAATCTCGCGCACCAGACGTCGAACCTCACAGACGTCCTCGCGTGCGAGGGCGGCTCTCTTCACGGAAGGATCATTACCCGTCGTCAACTCGAGGATGCTTGCGAGCGTTTCACGATCAGGCATTTCAAGCGTGAGCTTGAAGAGAAACCGATCGAGTTGCGCTTCGGGCAGAGGATAGGTGCCCTCCATCTCAATCGGGTTCTGCGTAGCAATAACCATGAACGGCTCTTCAAGTGCCCGCGTCTCACCAAAGACGGTGACCTGCTTTTCCTGCATCGCTTCAAGCAAGGCAGATTGGGTGCGCGGCGTCGCGCGATTAATTTCATCTGCCAGGAGCACTTGGGTGAACACTGGGCCAGGCTCGAAACTGAAGTGGCGAGACCCGTCCTCTTCCATTTCTAGGATCCGTGAACCCAAGATGTCCGGTGGCATCAGGTCCGGTGTGAATTGCACACGCCGGAAGTTCAGGTCCAAACTCGAGGCCAAACCATGTACGAGGGAGGTCTTGCCGAGACCCGGAGCACCTTCCAGGAGGGTGTGGCCGCTGGCCATCAGACACAACAGCAGATGCTCACACACTTCACCCTGTCCCAGGTGTTGGGTTTCTAGATCCTGGCGGAGGGCGGTGATGGCGCCTCGCAGGGAATCGACCTGTTGTGCTGTGGCTTCCAGATCGGTCATGGGCGGGGTGCGGTCATGGGGAGGGTCTCAGGCTGCGAGCATTCTAGTGTGCCAAATGCCGAGGGCGGGCCTGCTGTTGTAGGTCGTGTTACAACACAACCCGTGAAGCGCCCTTTCCCCCTTCTAGCCGCCGTGGCGACTCTGTTTCTCGGTTGTGCTGCGCCCTCGCCCTCGCCCGGGCCCGACCCGATGGAGCGTGCGGAGGTTGCCGAAGCCCAGGGGCGCCTGGTTGAAGCGGCCAGTGGTTGGCAGCAGGCCTTGGAGGCTTCCCGCGGTAGGTCGACACGAGCGGCCCGCGGCTTGGCAAGAGTGTTGTCTGCACGGGGTGATGCTGACGGGGCGCTGCGGGTCCTGGTTTCGACCTTGCCACCCGCCGGCATGGAGGACGTTATGGATGCGCAGTTCCTGGAAGATCTCGCAGCTCACTACTCCCGTATCGGAGCGCATGACCAGGCGGTCTCAGCTCTTGAGATCGCGATCGTTCACGGGTTGGATCGTCCGAGCGCGCCCATTCTCTTGGCGAAACTCTTGGTTGAAATGGGTCAGGCCGAGCGTGCGGTTGAGCCCCTACTCCGCTCCGTTGATATGCGACCCGGTCACAGGCCGACTCACGTGGCTTTGGCCGGGGTCCTGTCCCGGCGTGAGCGTTGGTTGCCTGCCCTTGAGGAGTACCAGGTCGCCGCCAGCCTCGCGCCTCTCGCGGTGGGCGAAAGCTTAGGGGCCACCCGCTGCGCGCTGGCCCTGCCCGAGGGCGAGCTGCGTGTTCAATGGGGCCTGCGCGTTACCACATGGCTTGAAGTGCATGGGCCGCCAGCCTCTCAACGCGGCGTCATTCTCAGAGCCTTCGGCGAACTCTACCTGGCAAGCAATCGGGTCTTGGAAGCATGTACTCTCCTGGAGAGGGTCGCGGGAGCGGATCCAGGCGACGTCCACACGCTTCTTGCGCTAACGCGTGCCTACCTCCAAAGCGAGCAGTGTCAGCGGGCTCTAGCCACAGCAGTCCATGCGCGGGGCCTGGAATTGACCAAGCTGGAATGTGCGGCGTTTGAGGAGCTTCAAGCCGAAATCGAAGAGGCTGCCGAACGGATCGAGGCCGCCGCGCGCGAGGACTCGGGTGATGATGAGCGTGGGCCGTAGGCCCCAAGCCTCGTCACTTTTTCGCAAGCACCTCTGCCATGACGGCATCGAGCTTCTCACTTAGCTCGTCGGCAAATTCCTCGCCGAAATCCATGCTGAGTACGTCGATCTCCTCAAAGGTGTAGCGCCCCGTGGATCGACTGAATGGGATCCCGTATTCCCACTTATTGCCGTCCGAGGCGTTGATGGTGATGCAGATTTGGTCATCGCCTTCGACGGGCTCGACGGTGTAGCTGACAACTTCATATTCGGACATGGGACTAGGATACTCGATGGGTTTGGAAGGCTGATCTTATCATTCTGGATGTTCGTCGTTGTCGGCGGGGCCAGCTCGTAAACCATGATGCGGTAGCCCTGTCTCTTGAAGCGCTATCGTGCCGATCCGCACGATCAGTATCGAGAGAGCAATAAGCAGCAGTCGGGTGGCTAGTTAGGGCATGGGCACTCAGGGGGCGCAGGGTGAGTATCCCTACTCACGTCATCGGATTCACGCCACCACCGCAACGGCTGCTCAAGGGGTTGGCAATTCGATGCGGCAAGCTGTCATGCCGGCGGCAATTCTCCCTCCGCTCAGAACTCGGCAGACGAATCCGCTGCGACCCTGGAGAAGGTCCGGGAAGCGCGCATCCAGGGATTTCAAGGTGGCGCAGGGCGAGCGCACGTCGTGCACCTCCAGCCGGACCTCATCTCCGAGGCTGATGTGATCCCCTGGCCGGATGAAGCGAAAGTCGAGTCCTTCGGTAAGCACGTTCTCTCCAAAGCTCCCGGGCTGCGTGCAGGGAACGCCCTCGCGTGCCAGGCATGCTTGGTCCTCGGCGGAGAAGAGAGATACGGCCCGATCTCGACCGCCATGGCGCGTGGAGTGATGGCCATCGCCCACGAGGCCGTCTACTGTGACCTCTGCTCCGGGCACGACGGGCTTGGGAATACCGCCGTGACCAAGACACACAGCCACGAGAATCCCTTTGGAGGAATCAGTCATTGCGCTTGAGGGCTTCACACGCCACAGCCAAGGCAGAGAGAATTCCACGCTCCGTCAAGCGCGAGGGGACGAGTGTTACACGGGCGAATGAGGCGGGAAGGGTCTCAACTCGAAGGACTTCAAGGGCGTGCGGAATGAAGAGGTCAGGGAACGCCTTGCCGATGGTGCCCAGAACAATGACGTCCGGATTCAGGAGATCTACCAGCAAGGCGCATAGCTCTCCAAGCTTTTGCGCGCAACATTCAATGCTTGCCTTGGCGACGGGGTCACCTTCGCAGGCGGCCTTGCACAGGATCTCGGGCGTGATTGTTATTCCCTCAAGACACGAAGATTCGCCCTGCCGTGTTTGACGTAGAAGTTCCGCTTCAGCCACCTGCACCATGCCTGGTCCGGAGAGGTATCCCTCGGCGCTTCCAGCTTTGCCGAATCCGACGGGGCCTTCCGGGCTCAGACGCAGGTGGCCGATCTCACCTGCAAAGCCTGTGGGCCCTTCGAACAAGCGGCCTCCCAGCCAGAAACCGGCGCCCATGCCTGTGCTCATGGTCAAGAAGACTGCGGTGTCGGCCCCTTGAGCCGCACCCCACAGATGCTCGGCAAGCACACCCGCATTGGCATCATTCATCGCAGCGAGGGGTCCGCGGTGTGTGGTGTTCAGATGACCGACAAGATCAAAACCCTGCCATGCGCGGAGGTTAGGAACATCGAGAAAGCGTCCCTCCGGCTGCAAGAACGGACCCGGGCAAGCAACGCCAAGGCACGCGGGCGGACCGCAATCGGCTTCCTCGGTAAGCTCGGCCAAGATGCGAAGGGCTCGATCGATGGTCGCTTCGGGAGGGCTAGCAGGATCTGTGGGAAAGCGACGCTGGGCGATGATCTTGCCCTCCGCCGTGCCCACGGCACATCCGATCTTCGTGCCACCGATGTCTAGGGCGGCCAAGATCCCAGGGGTACCTTTTGCGACGCTCATCCTTCAAAGGACAGGCCGACGGGTGAGCCCTTGCCGCCGTCCCGCTCGTCGGGCACGTCTCTCGCAGTCTCCATGAGTTGCTCCTGGGTCGGCGGGCTGAGGGCTGGATCCTCACGAGAATTCTTGGGGGCGGTGGGGTGAATAGCCGGGGTCTCCATGGGGGTGACGGGGCGCATGCCAGCCTACCAATCTGGCTACCGAGCTAGCACCCTCGCGGGTGCAAGAGTCCATAACAAACGGTGCCCCGGGGCGTGCCGGGTTCTGCACGGCAAGGCTAGTTGAATCAGGACCTGGGTCTGCGGGGTGAGGCGCATGTGCGATCTACCGCGCAGTGCCAGCGGATGGGGGGTGGATGCTACACTCGGGAAGGCCATGCTCCTTCGTCGTTTGCTCCTATCCGCGGTTAGCCTTGCGGTCGCCTTGTTGGCGGCCGAGTTCTGGTTTAGCTCTCGCGTGTCGGGCACCGGCGACGGAATAGAATCCTTTTCTACGTTTGAGCCGTCCTCTGAGCAGCTGGTGCGCTGGGAGAAACGCCTAAAGAGATTGCGCCGTATTGAATCGGGCGTAGGTACTCAGAAGTCCGCTCCAATGATCCAGTTCTCGGAGCGTTACGGATGGGCCCTCGCGTCCGGCGCTGAGGGAGTTCTTAACGGGGACCAAATCAGCCTAAACGCGATCGGGGCGCGGCGCTCGGCTGAGGTCGGCGAACAGCCGCCGGCCGGGGTCTTGCGAGTCGCCTGTTATGGCGAGTCCTTTACCTTCGGCTCTGAGGTCGACAACGGTGAGGATTGGCCCGCTCAACTGGAGGACACGGGAGCAGGTGCTCTCGAGGTGCTTAACCTCGGTGTCATTGGCTGGGGCACCGACCAGGCGCTGCTGCGTTTCCGCGACGGTCACGCGCAGCTGAATTCGGACGTCGTTCTGATGGGCCTCATGTCCGAGAACATTCAGCGCAACGTGAACCGACTGGTGTCTGTCCGGGCGCCCAAGGAGTTCGTGCCACTGGTCAAGCCGCGTTTTTTATTGGATAACGGCGAGTTGCGCCTGCTCCCACAACCCTATGCGTCTGAGATTGATCTCTACGAGGCTGCGGTCAACGGAAAGCTGGGTCACGACCTCGCTTCCCACGAATGGCTGGCTGAGTCCAGCGAGGGGGCGGGGTGGTCGAACGTGGCGGATGCGGTACGCGCGAAACGTGAGCGCGAGGAGCGAGCACGGTGGTGGCTCCAATGGAAGGAACCCGATGGCGAGCCTTTCCGCGTGACTGTAGCGCTGCTAGAGGCGTTCCACCGGGAGGCGCTCGAGGCTGGCGCCCGAATGGCGGGCGTCGTCGTGTTTTGTTCGATCCTCGACATTTCGGATCAGGACCGGGAGCTGACCGCTCTGCACGCGGCCCTCGATCAGCGCGGCATTCCGTACGTCGATCTCTATGACGTCCTTCGTGCCCGGCACGCTCGAGGAGACGGGGCTTACGGAAGGACTCATCTGACGGCGGGAGCCAACCGCGAGGTGGCAAGCACGGTGTTCGAGTGGCTGAAGCAGGAACTCGATCTGTAGTTCGTATGCCTCTATTCCGATTAGTCCTGCTACTCGTGGCGTTCGCCTTCTCCGCCTGCCATGCCGCGGAGCCTGCCAAGCCAAACTTTGTCATCATCTTTGTGGATGACATGGGCTACGGCGACGTCGGCTGCTTTGGCGGCACGATCCAGTCGCCACGACTCGATGAAATGGCAACTGAAGGCATGCGTTTCACCTCGTTCTATGGCCAGCAGGTCTGCGGTCCTAGTCGTTCCGCCATTCTCACCGGCTGTTATCCCATGCGCGTTGCCGAGAAGGGCAACATCAAGAATATCCACCCCGTGCTGCACGATAAGGAAGTCACCATCGCCGAGGTGCTCAAAGACCGAGGCTATGCCACAGGTTGTTTCGGCAAATGGGATCAGGCGGGCCACACACAGGTTGGCTTCGACCCCAAGCTCATGCCCAATCATCAGGGCTTTGACTACTACTATGGGACGCCGTCGAGCAATGACGGGAAGATCGATCTTTATCGCAACGCCAAGCTGATTGAGGAAAACAGCGACATGTCGCTCGTTACCAAGCGCTACACGGACGAGGTGATCGGCTTCATCGAGAAGCATAAAGACGAACCGTTCTTTATCTACAATCCGCACACCATGCCGCACACAAGGCTGGGCGCATCCGCCGACTTTCGCGGCAAGTCACCGCGCGGCCTGTACGGCGACGTCATTAACGAGATCGACTACAGTGTCGGACGTGTTCTCGATACGATTGAAAGGTTGGGCCTGGCCAAGAACACGTATGTCATTTTTACATCGGACAACGGGCCGTGGCTGATCCACAATAAGAACAAAGCCGATGGCACAGGCCCGAAGGATCATGGTGGTTCGGCGGGCGTATTGCGCAGCGGCAAGGTGTCGACATGGGAGGGTGGTATTCGCGTGCCAACCATCGTTTGGGCGCCGGACAGAGTCGCGCCGGGGACGACGTGCGCGACGATTGCCTCAACCATGGACCTGCTGCCGACGCTTGCGGCGTTGTCCGGCGGCAAGGCTCCGACTGACCGCAAGCTCGACGGTGAAGACATTCGCCATCTTCTAGAGGGGGCGTTCGATCAGGCGACGAAGGAAAAGACGTTCTTCGGCTATCAGACAACCGAGCTGCAGAGTGTTCGCCAGGGTTCCTGGAAGCTGCATCTGGCGCGCGCCAAACAGCGCGAGTGGAACCCCTTCGCTAACAATGCACACATTGCAGAGGTGGATAACTTCGCCTCGGAAACACCGGCCCTCTACAATCTTGACGATGACATTGGGGAGTCTAAGGACATTGCCGCAGCCCATTCTGATGTGGTCGCTCAGCTGCTCAGGCTTGCGGAGTCCGCACGTGCCGATCTCGGCGATTACAATCGCATCGGCAGCGGCCAGCGCTTCTTCGATCCCGGCCCGAAACGTAAAACCGAAGCGCAGTGGATTAACTGACAAGAGTTTTCTTTCCCAAGGATCACTCACATGGCCCTGCAATTGGAACGTACTCCTGCGCTCCTACCGGGGCGGTGAATGCGGGCAAGCCATTCCGAGGCACACGGGCGGCCCGTAGTCGACCTCTTGGGTTAGTTAGGGCAAAAGTGTTGGCGCGCTATTCGCGACGCTCATTCTTCGAGGAACAGGTAGTAAAGCTGACCCTCGCTGCGGGTTGCCCCGGCACGCTGCTCGGCCTGGGGTCCGATGCCGAGATAGATGTCGGCGCGTCCTGCGGTTCGGATTGCCCCGCCTGTGTCCTGGTCCAGCATGAGTTGCCGGAAGGGAGCTTGGCCACGTCGTCCGGCTGCCGCAGGGAGGGGCAGCGTTGCATCCACGTACACCAGTGCGCCGCGCGGGAAGAGAGTCTTGTCGGTGGCTAGGGTGCGCTGGGGACTCACTTCGACGTTGAGGGAACCGTGGGGGTTGCCGTCGATCTCGGTGAAGAACACGTAGGAGTCATTGCGGTTTAGGTACCCACCTACCAGATCCGGATTCATCCTTGCCCAAGTCCTAATTCCGGCTAGGGAGACCTGGTCCTTTTGCATGAGACCGTCGGCGATGAGTTCATGACCCAGGGACGTGTAGTCGCGTCCGTTCTTACCCGCATACCCGAGCCGGTACTTTGAGCCATCGTCGAGTTCGACGACAGCCGAGCCGTTGACGTGCGCGATGTAGGCATCGAGCGGGTCGTTGAGCCAGACCAACTCCAGCCCCCTTTCAGCCAAGTGGAAGCCGGCTTCGATTTCGCGCCGCGTGGGATAGGGCTGGTAGCCTCCCTCGATGACCTGCCCCAAGATCGCGCCTTCTCTTGTCTTGGCCAGATCCTCCGGGAGTCCATAGAGGGGGAAGGCATACTCACCTTGTGCTGTTAGTGAGCCATGCAGGATTGGAGTGCAGTAGGCGGTAAATAGAACCCCGCCACCTTGCCCATCCCAGCCAGCGCTCTTGAAGACGCGGAACTCTTGACCAATCGCGGTACCGAATTCCACGGGACCTGACGTCTCTTGCAGCAGCTCTCGGAAGCGTTCAAGGCTTCGAAGGGCACGGGCATGATCGATGCCGGCTTGGGGAAAGAACTGTTCGGCTGAAGCAAGGCGTGTCCAACCGATGGATCTATCTAGGGCGGGCAAGATCATGGCCCGCTCGTGCCACGCTTCTGTCAGTCCAGGAGGCAGAGCTCCCATGGGCATGGGCAAGAGGGCCTGTGCTCCTACCGGAAGTTCGCGACCCCAATCAGGATCTTTGGACTTGGTCGCGGCGCAGGCGGAAAGGGAGAGCAGTGCAAGCAGGGCGATGGAATGGCGCATAGGGTTCCTTGGAAAACGTCTGAGTCCAGACTAGCTTCCCAGGGGAAGCGAAGAAAGGAAGACGCTTTCATCGCCCGTGGCCTGATCGAACCTGCGTGAAGGCCCTACTTCAGGAGGCCCAGGGCGCGCGTTCGGGCCCGTGGGGCAGCACGGCGGTGATGCGCCAGTCCTGCTCGGTACGGATCAATACGTACGTGACGGCGTACTTTCCCGGATCCATTGCGTTGCCACGCGTATCCTCGCGCTCGAAGAGGACGGTTGCCAGTGCTGAGGAAGGGCTCAGCATGTGGATCTGTCGGTCGGTGACGGTGGTGTGTGAGTAACCACGCGCGCGCAACCAAACCAACCGGTCCTCGAAGATCGCGCCCAACTCGTCCAGGCTACTAGCCGTCCGGGCCCAGCCCTCGTCAATCCAGACGGGTGCCTGGTAGTAATGCTGGGCGGCCTCGGACACCCGATCGCTCTCCACATAGCTTGCGTGGGCGTCGAGTAGCAGGGAAACCTGCTCTCGATCGGATTCCACGTTCCACCGGACAGCGGTGTCGGTGGCGGCACAGGACATGCAGAAGAGCAGGCTGAAGAGGATTGCGGGGGGACGTTTCATGGGGCTTGCGGGAAGGGTGGCGGGTGGACTACATCGTCTCCATGCCCCCTCCAACTCGAAGGCAATCACTCGCCCGGACCCCACGGAGTGCAGGACTGGTGGAAATGCACCCAGGTAGTCTCAGAATGATCCGGTGAGCCGCCCTCCTTAGCCTCACCGCCCGCCAGTCCCTTGGGCTGGGCGATCTCGTAGCCGGCGGCATGTATTCAGTGTTGACGATTGTCACGGGACTCTCCCACGAAGGGGGTTGGGGTGGTTTATCGGGGAGGAGGTAGGATCGCCCCATGAGTAATTTGGACATCGAATGGGCCGCAGCCTGGGACCTGGACCCCGATGTGCGCTTCTTGAATCACGGGTCGTTTGGAGCTTGTCCGCGGGTTGTCATGCAGGAACAGAGCCGTCTGCGGGCTGAGCTTGAACGGGAACCGGTACTGTTCATGGCCAGGCGCCTAGAGGGCTATCTCGACGAGGCGCGCGAGGCGCTGGCGAGTTTCGTGGGAGCCGCCGCTAGCGATTTGGTGTTCGTTCCTAATGCGACCACAGGAGTCAACGCCGTCCTGCGCTCGATCAACTTCGAAGCCGGGGACGAGCTCTTGGTGACGAATCA
>JAPKBO010000009.1 GCA_028823395.1 Planctomycetota bacterium
CTCCTGCTCTTCCGCAGCCTCCACCTCGGTGTCCGGTGGCGCAGCCGTGTCCGGTGGCGCAGCCTCCTGCTCTTCCGCAGCCTCCAACTCCGCGCCCGCAGCGGCAGCCTCCTTCTCTTTGAGTTCCATCTGCGCCTTGGCGAAGCCCATGAATCGGGCATCCCTGGCGTCCATCAGCGCCTTGTGAATTGCCAGCGCCAAAGATGCGTCCGCGAGAGATACATCCGCGCCTTCCTCGCCCACCCTCGCCAAGCGTTTCGACAAACGCTCTAGGATGCGCTGGTGCGCCGTCTGCCCAGTCAGCGTCTTCACAACCGCGTCGATGATGGACCGCAGGAACCCCTGGCCGGGGGCGCTCTCCACCAGCGCGCTAATTTCAGACCTGCCCTCGCGGCTACTCAGGAACAGGATGTATCCGGCGAGGAATTCAGAGCCGCGAGCGGCACCCTCTTCGAGCTGCTGCTTCGGGGTCAGACGCGACCACGCCTCACTCCCAATCTCGCCCTTGTATTTCTCCCTCCACTCTTTGAGTCGCTTAGGATTGCCACTCGAAGCCGCGATTTTGTCCAGAAGGGCGTAGAGTTCTTTGAGCCTCTCCGACTCAACGCCGCGCTCCGTCCCTTCGAGTTCCTCGAAGATCCGCGCCATGTTGTGGAAAACCTCATGCGACCACAGTTCCTCGGGGATCTGCGAGGCGTTCATGTCCACGACGTAGTGACCAGCGCGGAGACTCGCCGCCGCCCGCGGGAGAGGCGTGCCATCCGCGCTTGCCACCCACTCAAGCGTGTCGCCCCTGCTGGCCGACAGCCTGGTGAGATTTTCACGCCGCTCCCCAGCCTCGTCGTCAGAGAAGACCTCCTCGCGGGACGGCTGAACTACGTCAACGGGCTCGCCCATTTCACGTTCAAGCGACTGCCGGAACGCCTGGACATCGGGAGAGGGCGCGGGGGCCTCGTCATCCGCCTGTTGCTCGCCGGCAGGCTGCTGTTCGGACTCGGTAGCCCCGGCCTGTGCGGTGCTGTCTGACGGTGCAGACGGGGAGACGGGGGCGGGCCCTCCCAGGGTCGCATCCCCAGACCCGCCCCCTTCGCCACCTTGCAACGCCTCCGCGCCGGGAGGCGGTGACGATCCGCCACTGTGCTTGATACCGCTCGCAGCGGCGAAGCCCGCCCCGGGCACCGCAAATGCTGTCAGTTCAGCGAACGTCTGCTCCCACCCCGGCCACACATTCTCAAAGTCCCCGTACTCCTCCAGAATCGGAGTGCCCGCGCGCAGAGCATCCCCGAAACGCTCCTCCAGGTACTCAGGCACAATGCCGTGCCAGCCGAGTTTCTCGCCCGGCAACTTGCCACGGCGGGACGCCACCGCGCCCTTGCGCATGATGCGCCCTATCGCGCCCTGCGCGCCGCCCGGTGTGCCTTTTGCTGCCCACTGGAGCACACGGGCCTGTGCGGCCCCAATGATTGGCAGAGCCGCTCCTGATCGCTCTGAGAGAATCTCGATGAACATATCCGCCATGCCCTTGGGGTACGCATCTATGAACTCCTCCTGTGTACCCGGCATAACCCACGCCAGCGTGCGCCCGTCTTCTTCCGTGAGCCCCATATCGGGCAGCGCACGGCGCCAAGTGGACGCCTCGATACGACCACCGCCAAAGGCAAGCTGTCCTATGCCCTCGGCTACCGCTGCCTGCGCGCCCGCACCGATGAGGTTGTCCGTGATCTTGCGAGCAATAGACCGCTTCGCCATCCGCTGAGACGCCTGCTTGACGGTCTCCTCGACCATCTCGCCCAGCGCCTTGCGCAGAACTGCTCCACCCGCCTTGCGCCCTACCGACACGATCCCGCCGGACGCCGCGAACTCGACCATGAACGCAGGCAGATCCGCGAGGATATTGCCCACCGTGAAGCCGAACGACCCCTCGCGCTCGGAACGCTCCAGGTACTCGACCACGCGAGCCATCGCTTCCTCGTCGCCGTCCTGCATCGACTTCGCGTCGGTCCAAAGCTGGTGCATCTCGTCCGCTTCGGCGGCGCCGGCCACGAACGGGATGAAGCGTGCGGGCACTGCGGGGCCGAATTCGGACACGACCCGCGCCAGCTTCGCGCCGGGGAGACCCCACTCATCCATGCGGCGCGCGATGATCTCGCCCACGGACGGGCCGAGGTCTACGTCGGTGAAGCCAAGGCGGTTGTCCTCGCCTAGAGTTCCAGCCTGTATTTGAGCGGAAAAGCCCTCCGACCACATATTTCCCGTGGGGGCGGGCTTTTTAGGCGACTCGCCCGGGAGGCTCTCAATAAAACCAACCGACCAAAGCCCCCCGCCGTCCTGCTGGGGATCCTGCACCGCCATCAGTCCTTCTTCCTGCGCAACATCTCGCGGCTAGGGGCCCCCTTCGGTTCGATTATGCCCATGGCCCGGGCAGCAGCCTTGTGCTTCTTGCTCAACGCGTCGTCGTACATACGAGTCGCCTCTCTACGCTTCAGCCCACCCTCTGAGATGAGGCGCTTGATCGCGCGGCTACGGGACTGCGCCGCGGTCACCTTCGGCGTCGCAAGCGTGTCACCCCACTCCTTGTTGGTGTGCCTCTTTTCTACCGGGTTGATGTCGTTGCCAGCCTTGGCAAGCACATCGGCAATCACCTTTTTATGGCCCTCCGAGGTCTTGTGTAGCTTTCCAACCGCCTTCTTGATCGCAGTCTCAAATACGCCAAGTTGCTCCTCGCCATCGTCCGTGAGTACACCTTCCGCAGGTCTAATGCCTTTGGAAAGAATCAACGCGTCGGCGCCCGCCTGGTCTCCGGCGTGGATCAACTTGGCAACATCAAGCGCGATACGCCTAATCTCATTGGGCTTTAGGCCCAACTCATGCACAGTCTTGGCGCTATCGGGTACTTGCGGGCTCGCACCGTCAGCAGCCGTAGACTGTCCTTGCCCTTGCTGTGCCACCCCGGAGCCCACGCCGCCCTGCCGCTGCGCGGCCATCTCGGGCGGAAGGTCCGGGCTGTTGCTGGCAAGCGCCTGGTCTTCGAGTTCCTCTTTCGTCTTGCCCACATTGGCAAGTTCCTGATTCAGTCGGTCAATCTCAAGTTGAAGGGTTGTCGCAGCCGCCTTGCCAAACGCCTCTAACTGCGCCATCTCAGCCTGGTGCTGATCGACCTTCGCCTTCATGCGACCCGCGAAGCCGAACGCGATGTCCTTCGCGTCGTCCATGATCTGGTTGATATCGCTTCTCGGCCCAGCAATCTTTGCCTCAAGTGCGTCCAGCGCGTCCAGTTTGTCGAAATAGCCGTCGTCGTTCTGGTCGAGCCCTGTCGTGAGTTCCGCGATGTAAAGGCGCCCGCGCTCCTGCTGTTTCATCCTCGTCTGGAGCGCGCCGTGCTCGTTGGAAATTTCAGCCATCCGCTGCTGGATGCGCTTGGGGTTCTTACCCTCCTGCATCATCGCCTGAATCTCAGCCGTCGTTTCGTTGTCCAGCGCCCCGCTCTCTTGCATCTCGCGGAAGTCCACCCCGAGGGCGGCATACTCCACACGCTGCTGCTCCTCCAGGTTGCGCGTGGTGAACACCTCACGCATCTCCTTCTGCGCCCCACCCGGCGAGTTCTGGAGCATGAGTCGCTGCTGCTCCGTGAACTCCATATCCGGCGTGAAGGTGCCCTTGCCTCCGCGCGCGTCAAGCTCATAGGCGCGCTTGATCGCGTCGCCCTCGCTCTGTTCCGCCTCGAAGGCGCGCTCCTGTAGGTCGATAGCGCGGTGCCGCGCGCCGATCTGGCTCTCTGCGAGTTCAAGCTCCTTCGACATCGCCTCGCGCTGAAGCTCCCGGTCCTCCAGCGCGCGCATGTGATCCTGGCCCTGGTTGAACGAGTCCACCGCGGTGTTCGCGCCGTGGTCCCCGTAGAGCTTGCCGCTGATTTGTACGATTTCAGGCATGGCCTAACTCCCCGCCTGGGCGGGGCCGATGCTTCCACCAGGGACGCCAAATTCCCCGTTGAAATATGCGTCACTGGGGCCACTGCTGTTGCCGCCGGTGAACAGCCCACCAATCAAACCGCCGAGTTCCGAGCCCATCTGCCCCCACCCCGTCGATTGAGACATCTGCTGACCGTCAAGTTGGTGGGCTAACAGGTTTACAAGGTTGGTGTTCTGGCTCGACCCGAAGCCGAGCTGTTCGGTTTTGTTGTTCGCCAGCATCCCCAGCGCGCCCATGTTCCGGTTCGTGTTCTGCCCGATGAGGCTTGAGCGCAGGCCAGCCAGGCCCTCGTCCACCTCGCCAAAGGCGCGGTTGGAGTCCGCCTGGATGCCGCGCTGGAGGTTTGCGCCTACCGTCGTGTTGTAAAGCCCGCGCTGTGCGAGCCCGGAGTTCATCGCCCCCAGCGACTGCTGCTCGCGCTCGTTGATGCGCCGGTATGCGGATTGGCCCAATGATCCAACCGCCGCCTCCGCGCGCTGCCCCCCCGCCTGCGACATACTCAGCATCTGCTCCAGCAAGCCGCCCTTCTCCGCGAGCAGCGCGTTGCCGCTCTGCGTCCAGCCACGGATCAGATCCCCGAGACCCTTGATGTTCCCAAGGTAGTCCTTCTTTGCCTGCCGTTGCGCCTTGCGCGCCTTGTGACCGCCAATGGCGCTGGCGCCAACGTTGAGTGCTAATGCTGCCCACGGCATGGTGATGCCTCCGTTCTAGTTGTCTGCCGAGAGTTCAAACTCGGCGTGAGCGAAGGGACTGCGCCCGCCGCGTTGGTTCTGCTTGTAGCGGTCTACCTGCGGTACGACTCGCATCTCGTCGAGTTGGCGCCAGCGCCACTCGTTGAATATCAGCCCCGGCGTGCAATAGTCCGTTATGCGGCGACAGGTGCTGGACTCTGCCAAACTCTCGTAGGGGAGGGTGAGCACGTCGTCGCGCAGCTTTGCAGCCTCCATCGCGGGGCGCAGCGCGTCCATAACGAGCCCTACGGCGTCGGCGTCGGCGTCGGCGCCTGCGCCTGCGCCGCGTAGGCCCGGAATGTCGAAGCCTGCGCTACGCAGCGACACTTCAACCTCTTGCACGTCCCGGTCGATGACAACGATTGGCGCGTCGGGGAACAGCTCCCTAACGCGGTCGAGGTGCAAGGTGAGGTTGGAATCGCAGTTCCCTACGTGCTCAACATCGGCGCACCGAAGCACACCCACAAGGTCGTCGATGTCGTGACAGAACCGCGTTGCGTCGTGGAGGCAGAGGCTACGGTCTGTCGTCAGCCAGTTGCTAATCCACGTCGTCCTTGACCGCGGGTAGCCTGTGATGAAGAAGTTTTGGATCTCGTCCACTCTATTTTCCCATCATGCCAGCGTCCGTGATCGAAACGACCAGGGCGCGCAGGGCTGTGTTCTGTTCCACTGTGCGTTTGTTGAAGTCCGTCGCCCGCATGTACGCCAGGATGGCGTCTACCTTAGCCTCTAGCGTGTTGATGGCCTCGCCTTTGAGGGACGCCTCAATACCGTCATAGGTTGCGCTAGAGGATAAGGGTGATTGTCCCAGGTCGGCGGGAATAGAGGCCGATTCTGCCGAGGCGGGCGCCGGAACCACAACGGAGTCCGCTTGCCGCAGGGCTACACGTCCCTTTGCGTCGATGTGGAGGGGCTCCTGGTACGACTGGTTTGCCGCGCGGTCAGCTTGTGCGTTCCGCCGCGCACGGGGATCCTTATCGCCCATCGTGCGGCTGCCTGTACCAGCACGCAAGGCCGGCACGCGCGGAGCCTCGCCCCTCACGACCGCACCCGCTTCCTGCCAGCTGGAGAGGCCATCACAGACGCCTCCTCTAACGCCCATGCTGTTGGGCCAGCGTTGTAGATCCGCAACCACGCAGACGAGCCCTTAGCCCGCGCTGCTGAGGATGGGTTGCGGCCTGGCGCGAGTTCGCCTTCGGATACGGGGGATCCGAGGGAATCCGAGCGGTCTGTCGCGAACCACTCATATCGCGCCCCGCCCTGATCTTTAGATAGGACGGTTTCCAGCCCGGAGAAGCGAATCTCCGCGGGCGTATCTTTGGGGGCAATCGGGCCTATGAGGACGCGGCTGTCAATGCGTGCGCTGCCGTCCGTAACCGCTGCCTTGTCCCAGTACCGGACCACGCCATCCTCACACCCGAAGAGGAGCGTACGGTCTGCGGGGAGGTCGCCATCAACTACCAGCGCGCTCGTCGGCTGCACTCCCACCGGGAACGTATCTGAGAACCAGGCGTCCGCCTTCGCCTCCCAGAACCACGCATCTCGAAGCACGCCCGTGACGTTATTCATTTGGAGGACGTGGAGCCCCTCGTCCTCATAGTTCCATTCCAGTTCGACGCGCACCGCAGACTGATCCACCGCACGCAGCCGCTCCTCGATGCGATGCACGGAAATTCGCCGGATGCTGCCACCGGGGTCCATCTGCACCACGCCCCCGCGCTGGGACATGAAGTAAATCCGCCCTTCAGGGTCTTTTGTCCATGCCGTGCCAAACGCGACGCCGTGCTGATCGCTCACAAGATCAATCTGACCGCCCGCCGCAGGGTCGCCATTCATCCTGTGGATCGTGTGGTCTCCACCAATGATCGCGAGGTCATCGGTGTAGGGGATAAATGCTGTGATGAGGTCGGGGTTCTTGCCGATCTCCGGGCGAGAGTCGCCGCTCACCGCCATCTGCGACGAGGGCACAGGCGGGAAATAATCCCAGTTGAACGGGTCGCCCTGCCTCGACATATACCAGTTGTTTGGGTCGTCCGCGCTTCGGAACATAACCAGGCGACCGTTCCACGCCGTGATGCCGCGACACCGCTTCGGAAGCTCGCCCGACGAAGCAGCCTTGAACTTGCGCGCATTCAGAGCTTTCGCGTCGTATAGCCACTCCCGCAGGCCATCGACGTAGTACACCTTGTCGAAAAGAACCGCTGACTGGATGTTAGAGCTTGCAGCGTCGAGCGCACCAGCCCCACCTGACGCAACTACTTCAGGCACGCCACCCTTCGTGAACTTCACAATGTCACCGTTCGACACACCGAGCAGCGTCATCTCGCGCGGGCCGCCTGTCGTCCGATCCTTTTTGAGCGTCTGCACCTTGCGGATCGTCTGGATCGTTTGGTCTAGCACGCCACTATTGAGGTTGCTGCTGACCACATAGACATGCTCGGGGCCAAGGTCAGGAAGCACGCCAAAGTTCGGCCCCACAGGAGGAAACGCAACCGCAAAGCCCTCAGTCCGTAGCGGGTCCGCAGAGTACCCCCACGCCTGCTCGCCGGTAGAGCCCAGTCGCTTCGTGACCATCGCCTTACCCACGCCTGTATCCGCCTGCGGCACGTAGAAGTTATCCAGCGAGTCCACCGCCACGCGAGGCGTCAGGTATGTCGCGTCTTCCACGCGCTCGGCAACCCATGAACTCGCGGAGTCCTGGCCGGTCGTGAAGCCTGTCACGGCAATCACGTTGGAGTCGCTCGAAAGGATGGTGTACGTGAGGGCTGGTGTCACCGGATCAGAGACGTTGCCCACCACGGGCTTCGTCACCAAGATCGTATCGTCCGCGCCGTCCTGAAGCGGGTCGATCACCGTGGTCGTGAGGTCCATCGCAAGGGCAATACGGACGCCTGTTGTGCTATACGTGACAGCCCCGCTAATCGCCTCGTCAAGCGCCTGGACCCCACCCAAAACAGACGCACGCGCCGGCAGCATGAGATTGGCCCCGGTGACGCCGTTAGCCGCGACGCCCAGAGCCCAGTCCACCTTCGTCAGGGTTGCCCCGTTCGCGGTGATGACGTTGTTGTTAGAGCCGAGGTCGTCGTGCTTCAACGAGAGCGTCGTTGGGAGTATCGGAATCGTGGCCGCCCCGGCACTAACCTTGAAAGTGTAGCTCGCGTCATTGATTGCCGTCGCAACGTTGTTGAGCGTTGCGATGGCGTCGAGCGTCGCGTTCCCAGTGTCTACAATTAGAACCTCGCGAGACGTGGCCGTGTCCCCGCCCGTCAGCGCGGTCACGTAGGTGAACGTGACTGTCTGTGTGCCATCGGGGATGACATAATTATCAGCAGCTACAGCCACGCCAGAGAGCCCAATCTTGCCCGATGACCGCTCCGCCAGTGTGTCAAACTCGAAGGTCTCCGTCTCTGTGCCATCGCTGACCGTTACGGTTTCGCCGGCCAGTGTCCCGGAGAGCACCTGGATCGTCCCCGCCGATGCCTGATCCACCACATACGACGCGCCCAGGTCTTCCACTTTGCGGTACGACACCGCCGACTCCTCCAGGTTGGAGAGGCCAAACCACACGGGCGTCTGTCCCGGCGCGTTCGTCACGACCTGCTGCCCATAGCACAAGAGATCGTCGTTGCTGTCTGCGGCCACACCCAGCCCCACGCCCCCGGCGCTGAGGGCCCACACAAGTTCGCCGCTGGAACCCCACTTCGCGAGGATGGGGTCCACGCTCTGGAGCGCAAGCTCTGAAGCCGACTGCGTGAACGTGCTCCCACCTGTGCCGCCCGACGCGGGAGGGCCAGGCGTGGCGCCGCCCGATGCGTATCGGTGCGAGAGGAGAGGATCCGCGTCGAAGGGCAGGACATCGGGGATGCCCCACTTGGACGCTAGATACGACTCGACCTTCTCAATCTCATCGAGCGTGAGGGGAACGTCGTGGAGGTCCGCACTGGGTGACCCGAGCACCGTGATGATCTCGCAAACGTGACCCGTGAAGCCCTCCACCTGCCGCAGCGCAACCTCGGGGTTGATGTCCACGGTCTGCCCAAACTCCTGAGTCAGCGCCGTGCCGGTCCAGTACCAGTGACCGAGCACCGTGTACGACGTGAGCCCCGAGTTGGCCGACTCCGTGAATATGAAGTCCTCGATGATCTCCCCGTTGACGCGCAGCTCGGCGCCGGTAATGCCGCCCACCATGCCTTCGATTGTTGCGTTGGTAAGCGGCCCCTTGAGGCTCTCATTGCCGTCGTGCCTCCACCTGTCATTGAGTAGATCAACCTCGGTGCCCGTGCCATTGGTGGCTGTGATCTCGATGAGGCAGCCCGCCGTGGGCGCATTGATCTTGTTGAAGAGGGCCGTTGCTACCGTGGTGGCGTTCAGCGCCGTAGTGTCGATGTGTTGCAGGATGGGTGTGTCGGCCCCCGGGGTTGTCGTGAATAGGTACGACACCTCCGGGTTGCGCCCATCGTTGACCTCAAGTGACTCGCCTGGATTTGGGACACCCACGAAGTTCACATTGCCAGCAGCCTTCGTGGGCGTTCCATTTTCGCCGCCATGCGTGACGGAAATGATCGCGAAGCCAGGGGCTCCGGGGTAAGCCACCGTGTCGGCCCCCACCGAGGCTATTGCATATGTGCTTGGACTGACGGTTCCAAGCGAATGGCCCGCCATCAGTTCAATGCTCCACCCTGACATTCCATAGTTCGCGGGACTGCCTGCCTGCGCCCACAGTCCGCGAGGACCGCTAGAGACGTTGATGCCCTGGGGCTCGTACTGCACGACCATGAAGTTAGTCCAAGAGACCTTGTTCCCCCCCGCGCCCACGCCACCGGGAAGCATCGCGCGGCAGTTAGGCCACTCGCCTTGCGTGATAGAGCCCTTTGGCGCGCTACTTGCATTCGGAAACGTGACCAGGCCATTACCGGGACTGTCCAGTGAGCCTGTGCCTGCGCTCACCGCAGATTCAAACTTCAGCGTCGGCAGCGACCCCGGCCCCACCCCGTTCGCCATATACGTAGGGCCCTTGCGCGTAGAAAGCGCCGCTCTCCGAAAGCTACGATCCGTAGTGTCGTTAGGGGCAACCCACTCAGGCGAGTCAGCCAGTGTGCGCCGCTCGGGCCACAGAGTCACTTCGTCACCGTCCGCGTACCCGGTCAGGGTGCTCGCATCCCACCAACCATAGATGCGGTCCTCAGAGTTCACGGTTTCGTTCGGGGTCCAGACAATAGCCGAGTCCTCAAGCTCCGCTGTGCTCGACTCTGGCGCCCGGTTAGCGTTTGCTGCGTGTGCGGTAACCACCGACCCCGCGCTGTTCACCGTCATGTCATTGAACGGGCTCGGCACCGCCTTCTGCCACTGAAGCGACGGTATGCTCGTAAAAACGTGCGCATACAGTGACAGCGTGGACTTGACAATGCTGCCCGCGTGGTTGATCCCCACGTACAGCACCCCCGCGCGGTATTCCATCGCCGCTACCGAGCCATCTACATCGAGAGCCCAGGCCAGTTCCGGCGTGCCCTCCTCGTTCAATGTGTAGCGCCAAATGCGCCCTGCCTCGCCATTGACGTGTGAAGATGCCGCATAAACCGCATCGAGTTCATCAACCAATACACGCCGAACCAATGTTTCAGACGAGGGGGTCAGCGGTAGGTTGATCGTCCGCAGCAGCGTCAATTCTGAGTTGTAGTGAAGCAGCAGGCCCTCGCCATCTACCACCCATAGGTTTCCTTGGCTGTCCGTACCGCAGTCATGCGCCGACCGCAACCCCGGCGTGGTCGTACCTACGTCCAAGGGGAGCAGCGGGTCGTCCTCGAAGACGATCCGCGGCGTGTCTGTCACGATCATCTGCAAGTCGCGCACAGGGTTCGCGCCAGACAGCGCAGTCGAGAACTCACTCAGCCCCGACCGCTGTGCCCCGCGCATCCGACCTGTCCTCGGGTCGCGCACGCGAACATTCTGCGCCTCGCGCGTCGTGCCGGCCTCTTGTTCTGAGAACGCCTTGTCGTCCGACAGGCCACCTTTCGGGAAGTTGATAGGGATGCGCTGGCTCAACTAGGCCCTCCGACCGTGGATTCATTGCGGAATCTGTTGCTCGCGTAGCTGGGCTGCGCCGCGCCGTTGTTCAACACGCCCATTTCGGGCTGGAACTCGCCGTCACGCCTGACTGCGTTGGCGTAGAGCTGGCCCTGCTGGACCGCCTGCACCCGCTGACTGAGGCTTGCCGTGTCCTCCTCCATGTAGCCCCGCGCAAACGCGACCACGTAATCGAGGAACAGCGCCTCAACCCAGGAAGGGAGCGTGAGCAGCGTCTCGTCCGCCGATACCTTGGCCCATCCAGCGCGATAGTTCAGCGTCAGAATGTTCGCGCCCGCCGTGCTCGTCGTCGGCGTCGGGTAGACCTCCAGCACCGGGGTCGGAGCGCCGCCACCCGTCGCCAAACGACGGTGCGTGACGTAGCCCCAGTAGTAGAAGGCGCCGTTGACGAACTCAGCGGTACGCAGCTCCACCATGCCCTTCGAGCTAGTCCACTCGAAGCCGCTGATACGGCCCTGCGTCGGATTCAAACTCACCACGTCGCGGAAGTCCGGCGGCAGTTCCGCGTAGTTCTGCCCCGCCGTGAAGTCGAGCGCCGCGGATGCCCCCTCCAGCCAGCGCCAGGTGCGCGAACTACAAAGCTCCTCGCCGGCCAGGTTGACGATCATCAACGCCGGCAGGTGCGTGGGGGTCTCGGCGTTCGCCCCCCCGAGCGTGAATCGGGCGTGTTCTATGCAGGTCGCTGCGGTGAGTGCCATACGTGCTCAAGGGGTTGGGTTGTGGGTAGTGCCCCCCGCCCAGCCGCTAGGACCGGACGGGGAGCGAGGAGAAGTGCTCTAGAATTAGGTCACGTTGCCCGCGAACGCGGTAGCCGTGCCATCGAACAGAACTTTCTGGACGATGGTGGAGCCGGGGTCGCCAGCCGTCAGGGCCATCGCCGTGGCGCGTTCGCCGGTCGGCGTAAGGACCAGTTGGCCCGCAGCGTTCGGCGTCAGGCCGCCGCCCACAACCAGGACCACGCCGTTGAGGACCAAGGCGTCAACCTCACCCCACACACGGACCATTCCTTGCGCGTTGTCGGCAATCGCCTCCAGCGCCACGCAGAACACACGAATGCCATCGGCATAATCGGTATCCGTTGTGATGCTCGCGTTGCGCACGTTGGAATAGATGCTGGTCGTCGCGCCAGCGGCTGTAACGCCGTCTGCCGTGATCGTGGTTTCAGCATCCGTTGCCGTGAAGTCGAAGACGAGGACCTCGCCGATTTCGGCTGCGGCTCCACGCATGACAACTTCGCAGTCATACTTGCTCGGCTGGAGACCCAGGGGGCCTTTGACGCCGGGAGTAAAAAGTGAACTCATGTCAGTTTTCCTTTCTCCGCTAGATAAGCGGTGAGGTGACGCCAGCGGGACTTACAAGGCCGTGGCGCTGCCGCGAGCGGCAAACGAGGTTGTTCCACTGGTCGAAGACTTGCACCTTCGTCCACGGCTGCTTGGACGGCGAGAACGGGTCGCTCATCACGCAGAAGTTGTCAGCATGTACCACGTTCCGCAGGTACTCCCCGTTGAGGAAGTAGAAGCGCGGACCAGTGTTCACGCCGCCACCCGACTCGTTGTAGAAAATACCGTCACTGCCAGCGCCGTCGTAAACGGCGGCGGTATCCAGAGCGGAAATGTAGTCCAGCGGAACGCCGCGGAACATCGGGGATCCGTAGTCAGGATCCTGGCCGCCGCCGCCACCGCGGAACTCGTCCTGGTTGACGCGCAGCGCGTGCTCGTAGTTCACGATGCCGCTCAAGGAGCAGGCAATGAAGTGCGGGCTCGTCGTCTTGTCCGAATACTCCGGCTTCTTGGGAAGTCGGTCGAACTTGAGCGACCTCATCATTTTTGAGAACACGCCGAAGATTTCCGCCGTGGTTCCGAACGGGTCGGCTGTGCCGTCATACGTCAACTGACCCGGAACCCATGAGGACTGAGTTGCCGTGTCAATGCCCATGACGTTCGTCCCGGTCCAGCCATTGGGCACACCGTTGGTGTACTCATTGACGTATGTCGGGATGGAGAAAGGAGCCTTGCCGGCAGTCGCCTCCATCGCGGAGTAGTCGGGCGCTGCCCACAGTTCATCATCCATCGAGTTGCAGATGTCGGTCCAGAGGTTCTGGTGCTTCTGCCGCTTGAGGGTCTTGTACTGGTGGAATCGGGCCTTCTTGGAGAGCTGGCCTGTGTTCAGACCGATCTCATGTTTCGTCCAAGAGACGTTCGCCGTGGCAAAGCGCCACGGAACCGTCCAGGTCGTGCCCGTTTGCGGGTTCGAGTACTCGAATTCCGCGTTCGGGTCGTACCGTTCATAGGTCGTCTTCTCGGAGAAGAAGATCGTGTCTTGGATCTGTGTACCACCCTGCACCATGTCTTGGAGCGAGTGGCCGCGCGCAAGGCGCGGATACGTGTAGGTATTCTTGACGGCTTCGTTGATGACATCTTCAGCCGATGTCAAAAACGCAGGGCCTGTAGAGGCCATGAACGTCGAGAAGTTCTGATAAGGAGTGCCGGACACTTGTGTTCACCTCCTGGTGAATGTGTCCCAGCCGGGTGCTACTACCCTCTAAGCGATGCGGCCCGCCTCGATGTCTTCGAGGACTTGTTCCTCGCGTTGTTCGGGACTGAGCCGCGGCTTGCCCGGTCTGTTAGACCGACCCATGCCTAGAGTGCCGTTTGCCTTCCGACTGGTTTCTGATTCAGTTCGGAGCCGGTCAGCATCAGTTTCACCATCTCCCCAAATCACACGCGCTGCGTCGTTCAGGGCTGTTTCGGTGTCGTAGTCCGGCATGGCCTCAAGTTGAGCCGCCTTGTCGATCCACTGCTGTTTGCCGTCCGGCGTGAGCATTTCGGGGTAACGCCCCCCAAGTCGCTCGACAGAACGGTCCACCTGCGCAAGAGTGTGCGCTTGCAGAAGCGACTGAATCGCCTCCTGCTGCTGCGCAATCTGCTGCTCAAACGGCGCTGTCGCCGCCTTCTGGAGGGCCGCTAGGGCGCTCGCCGCGTCTTCACCGAACAAGTCCGCCAGGGGTTCAAGCTGATCCGAGAGGTTGGCGGCGTTAGAGGGTTCGTCAGCAGGCACTCCGGCCACTGATTCCTCACCGCCCTCGTCGGGGCTCTCCCTGTTTTCCAGTTCTTTGAGACGACGCCAAGCGTCATCAGAATCCGATTGCCGTTTGGCGGCTTTCTCGCCATACGCAACCAAGTCTTCCTCGCTCATCTGCTCGATGAGAGCGTCTTGGAGTCCATCCCGTTTGGCGGCAGTCAGGGCACGCTCGAAAGCTGCCCGGTCCCCCGGCTCCGGTTTGGGTTCCTCCTCGACCTTGCCGTCAGACTCCGTAGCCTCCGGCTGTTCTTCTGCCTCATCCGGCCCCGCGCCGGAATCTGGCGTGTTGAGGGCCTGACGGACCTCTTCAGCTACCGCCGGCGGGGTGTCCCCGTCGTCAGTCCCGCTCGCCGCTTCGAGCTGCTCCAAGAGCGCGTCATCCGCTGCTTCCTGTGCTACCGGCTCCTGCGGTGCTTCTGCCTTGCTTTCCTCAGCCATTCATAGTCCCTTTCCTTGCATCCCCGTGTCTCAAAGTCAAGCCCCGTGCTTGCCCTTGTACTTGCCATAGGCGTGCTTGCCGTCTGAGCGGTCCACGAAGTCCTTGACCTCCTTGCGGGAGGCAAACTGAGCCCTGCCCACGGAGTCATATCGCGGCGCTCCAGGCACCCAGTCCTCAAACTGCTGCGCCGTGAAGTGCAAATCAGGCTCGACCGCGACCGTTACGCCGCCCTCGACCAGCCGGCGCAGCTTGCGACCAGCAATGACGCGCTCCTCACCGAACTTAGGACGGGCCGGATCGTCGCCCGTGAAGAAGAGTTCAACCCGCTCGCCGGTCTCCACGTCCTCGAAGGTGTACTCAGGCATTCAAAGCCCCCGACTGTGAGGCAGCCTGTGGTCCGCTCTGCTGGCCTGCTGTGCTCTGTGGCCCCATAGGCGCAGGAGCCTTCGGGGCGGGCCTACGCGGCGCCACAGCCCGCGCAGCGCCCACGTCCTTGCCCAGCCTCGGCTGCGCCTTCGGATTCGGTCCAGCTTCGCCCATCTGGGCCTCAGCCATCGCCATCAGCGCCTCCGTGTTCACCATCTCACCCAGGTCCGGCATGTTGAGCGAGTCGCCCAGCTTGTCGAATATCTGAGCCCAGTTGATGAATGGCGTCTGCGGCATCAGCGGCGCCACCTGGCCGATGAACCCAACCATCTCCATCGTCCGCTTCTGGAGCAACCCCTCGGTCGTGCGCTCCATCGAGTATGCCTCGATCTCCAGCTCCAGGTCGTCGAAGGTTGCCCCGCTCTCCGGGTCGAAGTTGCCGCCCACAAACCAGGGCTCGTTACCCTCGCCCTGTGCAGCCTCCTCACCCAACGGGAACACCACCTCGTCGTCGTGGTACATATACCAGGCGACCTTGCGTAGCAGCCGCGTCACCGCGTCCTCGAAGCGCCGCTTCAGGAACTGCACCCGGATCGTTGCGCTCTCGTTTGCGATCTGGTTTTCCGTCGCCGTTCCCTGCCCGCTCACGTTGCCGCGCTGCGCGTCCGACATGCCCAGGTTGCGGTCGAGCCGCTCCCTCGCGATCTGGATGTAGGTCGCGATGTCCTGCGGCGGCCCGCCGATCTCGACCGGCATCACGTCGTCCTTATTGAACCCCTCAATGGGGATCACTGTGTCATGCTCCGCGTTCTTGATCGCATCGACCAGCCGCGGCTTGCTTGCGTCCACGATAATGCCGCGCTTGTAGTGCCCCGCGCTCTCCGTCAGCGACAGCGCGTGACGGTTCAGGTCGAGCGCCTGCCCATACGTCGCCGTCAGCGGGCCGAGGCTATATGTCTCATCGGGAACGTCATATGCACCAAAGAAAACATACGGACCAGAGCGCGGACCATAGAACGGTCTGTCCTCACGAATGAAGTCGGAAGACACCTCGCCCTGCTCACCCACGCTGACAGCCAGCGTGTAGATGCGCCCGTGATAGCCGTCACCGTCTTCTTTGTTCCGCTCGGGGATCCAGATGTCGTAGCCCACCACCTCTTCGCGCTGCGCGTCCTCGTTCGCGCCCTCATTGCGCTCGCTCTCGCGCGCGTTGTTCGTCGCCATCGACTCAATGACATCGGTATTCCACCCACGGTCGGGGAACTCCGCTGCCTCGTCTAGCAAGTCCTCCTTGTCGCGGATCCACTTGTGCCCCTGAAAGCGGATCTCGCTGCGATCCGACGCCAGGTAGTCCTCGATGTACCGCTTCTGAGGGATGCGCTTGACCGTGGGCCAGCTAGGAGTCGCTCGCGCCACCGGAACCATGCCCAGTTCAACGCCATCCGTGGGCTTCGCCCGCGTCTTCAGCCGCCCGGTCTTGATGTGCTCGCGCACCTCCTTCGGAATCTCCGCGTCACCCTCTTCGCGTGACACAGCCATGATCCCGAAGTTCCAAAGGAAGTCCTGCGCTGGCGCAATCAGCGTCTCGTTCAGGTTCTCATCCCGCACCCAGCGGTTCAGACCGTGCTGAATCGCCTCTGCCGCAGACCCCTGCGTGCCCACCCGCCGCGTCTTCACACGCACGCGCGGGTTGTCGAAGACCAGCCTCGGCACGATGTAAGACATATACTCGTAGGCGTAGTTCTCCGGGTCGAACTTGGTCGTCCCGTCGCCGGCACTGCCCTTGTACCAGGGGCCCGTGTACTTACCGAGGCGCTCATCGAAGTCCTTGAGGGCCTCGTTGCGCCGTGCCTCAGCAGCTCGCACCTCCAAGTGCAGGCTTTTGGGGTCGTCTTTCAGCATCTCAGAAGTCCCTTTGATGTCCGTTGCGACCGTGCCCTAACACGTCCGCATAACTGCCAGGCTCCGGTTGCCATTGAGGCTCCGGGGTGCTCATGTCCTTGTCCCACACATACATCACCGCGTAGCGCATCGCGTCCATGCCGTGATCCGCACACAGCGGGCTCGGGATGTCGCGGTTGGGCTTGGTCTCATCCGGCTCGTTCCACACGTAACTGCCGATCTCCTGTTCTGTGCTGGTGGGCTTGCCCTTTGAAAGCAGCACCGGATCCGCACCATGACGCAGGCAGTTCGCGAGCATGAACAGTTTGGGGCCGCACTCCTCAACCGGCTCGCCGTCGCGCAGCAAGGGCTTGCCATCTTTCCCCATCAGGACATGAGCCGACTTTGGGTTCAGTTTGTCCATCACCTCACTGATCCCGGTCTGCAAAGACTTGTTTGCCTTGACCGCCAGCCGCGCAGAGTCACGCCCGCCCGGTGTACCCAGGTGGTCGTTGAAATACTGGATGCGGTCAGGCTCTGCGCTGTCGCAGACGATGCGCCGCAAATCAAACTCCTCGATGAACTCTGCCGCCACGCCGGCCCACCAGTCGGTGGATCTCTTTGTCTGGTACACGTCCGCAACCAGATACATATTGCGGTCCTTGTCCACGCCCCACACCTGTTGCGATCCTGGGTTCGTGTGTCCCCAGTCCTGGCTCGCTATGAACCATGTCAGTTCGATGGGGGCACTCTCTGGCACCATCAACAGGTAGCGCCCTTGGACCTTATGTACCTCGCCATCGAGCACATGCACCGCAGGATCCCAGTCGTCGTAGACCAGGCCACTCGCGCTCACCCAGCGCCCCTTGTACAGACGCTCGAAGTTTGCGCCGCTCATCGAGACGCGAAGGTCATCGAGGTACGCCTCGCCGGCCTCGGTCCAGCCACCACCGCTCCACAGCCCAGGGTTGTCTTTGTGCCGCGAGAGAAGACGCAACATCAACGGGTTGCCATCCTCATCGAGCTGACTCGCCCGCTGGTTCAACCAGTGGTACTCCGCGCCGGGGTTCGTGTCCGCAATCCGCATCTGCCACGGCATGACCCAGTTGCGGTTCACACGCACCAGCTTCTCCCAGGAGTCCTTCGTGATCTCTACCGCCTCAGCGATATACACCACGTCGTACTCCATCGAGAACGTTCGCGTTGGGTTGTCTAGACCGCTCAGGACAACGTGCGATCCATTCGGAAAATGATAACTCTGCCTGTGGCTCGGCCTCGCCGTGCCATTGATCGCCGCATGATCCAAACCTAGCACCTTCTGCTCCCAGGTCACCAACACGGACTCGTTCAGCGAGTTCCGCGTCTGACGCGCGATGAGCACACGGATACCCGGATACCTGTTGCACAGGTACTTGATGTACGTGAGGACCGCAAAGGTCTTGCCCGTTCCCGCGGGGCCCTCAATAAGAACCTCACGGTCACGGCACTCAAACAGGCGCGCGTTCGCTCCACGCAGGACTGTTCGCTTTTTGGGCCGGGCGATCATCTAGGAGGTGAAGTACGAGACCTCGAATGTTGGATTGCTCGCCGAGAACGCCCGCAGGTCTGGAAGGTCGAATGGGTCGCAGAAGATTTGGAGTGTGTTCTCATCCTCGGTTCCACCGCTCCCGTGGACCTTGAGCCCGCTCGCGCCGCCGGAATTGGGCCGGATGTAGACCTCCGAGGTTGTTAGCGCGTTCGTTTCTATCAGTATCCCCACGCAGCCGACTGGGATGGTCAGGGGCTTCTCTGTGGATTTAGACAGGGAAATCGACTCCCATGACGTTGCCTCCGAGAAACCGAAAGGCCTGTTCATGTGGTAGCGGCCCATCAGGGATAGAAGCGGATCACGCTCACGCTAATGGTCGTCCCATCCGTGTGGATGTAGATGTCTGCGATGTCAAAGGGGTCGATGTAGGCCACCATGTAAGACTGGTGCCCAGCCTGATCCCACATCTGCATCCCGTTCAGGACAGCGGGGTCCGGCGTACTGTCGGTGCTCATGTATGTGCGGCTGCTGTGCCCGCCAATCGTTTGAACCCAGACAGCCGTGCAGCCGTCCAGATCAAGGTCAGGCGACGCCGTAGACGGTCCCATGTGAACGGGGGTGCCGCCTGTGGGTATCGCGATGCTCACAACGGTTTTGCTGTTCCACACAGGGCCAGCAGGCGTGTTCTTCCAGTATCGTCCCATTGTCCTACGCCGAGGTGAGTCGGCTCCTCACGTCCACAAACTTGGTTACGGTCATCTGCCCGAGCTTCTGCTCTGGGTCTGTCTCTATCACGTACTCCAGCCGGTACGTCTTGCCACCTGATTTGAAAACGTGATACCCCTCCAGAACATGCCGAAAGGTGCTGCCTATGGTGTCGCGGTCCCACGGCAACGCGGTATTCGCCACGTCCTCGATCACATCCTCCACGTCGAGGAGTTCGCTGTAAACCATCACCCCCGGCGTGCCAGATGTCGTGTCGAACACCCGCAGGACGATGCTCTCCACGTCCGCCTGTAACAGGTACGTGCCGACAGGCTTCGTGAGCCGGTCCATGACCGTCACGCTGCCCTTCTCCTCTACGTCGAGTCGTTCTCGGATCATGCGTTGTTGAAGTAACAGGGTTGTCCGAAGGCGGGAGATCCACCACCCACCTGGCTGGGCTGATTGGTGAAGCCGCCAATGATGCTGTTCGACTCCTGGTAGCTGGCACCAGGCGTCGAATCAGGCGAGGCGAACACCGTCGCATACATATCCGTCAAGTCCGACGTGGCCCAAGTGTTGCCGGACACAACCGTCGCGGCACTCACAGCCGCGGTGTTCAGTGAGCCGAACGAGATCGGACCAAACGCCCACAGATCCCCGAAGATGTTGTTCTTCACATGGACGTTGAGCGGGATCGGGGCGGCGGCGTCCTTCTGTTCGACCGAAATGATGTAGTTGCCACCGCTCAACCAGTTGTCCTCGATACGCAGTCCGGCAGCTCCACCATCTACAGGTCCGCCCGTTGTCAAAGGATCCGGGTCGCGGGACTGCACCAGGAAGGCCGCGTTCGACTTGTAGCTGTAGCGGAAGTTCGACGGCTGTGTGTACTCCCCCAGCCCGAGCGGCCCACCAACTATCGAGCCCGCGGCGGAAGGCGGCTGCTCTGACTGCGGCACAGAAAGCGGGTCTACCGCCAGCGAACTCGATGCCGGGTTGTTCGGATGTGGCATGTCGCAGAAGTTGTGATGGAAGTACACGTTGCTCCCACCGTCTTGGATCTGGTGCGCGTCACAGTGAGATGAAATCTTCGACCCGCAATGGTGGATCCAGTTCCAGGCTTGCTCGCTGTTACGGTTCGCGAGCATTGCATCCCCACCTGTGTCGTGGATGTTGTTGTGGTGCCAGTAATGGATGCCGTCCACCGCGCCGCCACCGTTTGCAATCAAGCCCGTGCTATACGAGCCCTGCACCTCGCAATACCGAATCTCCGAGCCCTTACCGAGCGTGGACGGAGCCTTCACGTCCACCACATACTGCTGACCGTTGTCTGTCGGGCCTTGCACGTAACCGCCGTCCAGCCAGCAGTCCTCGATGAGGCAGTTCTGGGCGCTCTGGCCTCCCGACGCAATGACCACCTTGCGGATGTCGCACTTGCGGATCGTCACGTTGTTGTGCTTGACCAGGATGCCGAAGCCTGTGGACTGGAGCCCTTCGATGATCTGACCATCCGAAGTCGTGGACAAAGAAGCGGTCAGCGGGGTAAACGAGACCGACGCCTTCGTCACCCGAGGCCCTGTGTTCGTCGGGCCAGGTCGAGAGGCTGCCGTGCTCGCAGCCGGGTCCTTGATTGTGTGCGTGTGGACCGACTGCCCACCGAGCTTGATAGACGACGATTGCACGGGATCAGAAAGCGTCAATGTAAACCGCTCATCCTCCTCGGTCAGCGCGTCAGCATGAACCTCTAAGTTGGCAAACCCCGTGGCTGACCCTGCCGGGATGTCGATGACGTTATCAGCGAGCACCAGGCCGCCCGTGTAGATGGGATCGGTGCTCGTCACATCTACACCAATCGTGGCCGGGGCCGTTGCCGTCGGATCAATCGAGTATGGAACCTGGACTGAAAACGGATGCACCTGCGACATCGTGACTGAGACGGTAGCCGCTGTACTGCCCGTTACTGGCTCAAACGTCTCGCCTAGAGTGCTGCTGAACTGAACCACGGCAGCCGGCGTCGGGCCCGTACCGTCGCGCCCCGCGCCGTAGTTCACTAGCGCCTGGTTCTCGCTCATCAGCGTGTCACCGAACGCCACGAAACCTATCTTGCCCACGAAGTCATGCGTGACGCCCGCGGCTGTGTCAATCTCGTTGCCGAAGGCGAGCGGGAATAGCGCGCTCCATGAGATTGCGGTCAGCGGACCAAGCACCTCCTCATTTGCCACCTGCACGCCGTCGATGTAGAGGAAGCAGTTGTCTTCGCCAGAGAGCCCGCCGTCGTATGTCAATACAAGATGCTGCTGCGTCGCTGTCACCTCGCCGGTCCCGCTGCCGGAGGACGCCACCACAGGAACGTCACTGGGCGGGGTCAGGTTTAGATCGCCGTTCGCGTTCGTGCCAGCCGCCGTATTGTCGTCCGTCGCCACGCGCCCGCGTAGCGTGTTGTCGGCTGACGTGTACCCAATGCCTAGCATCACGTTGCGCTCGGTGATCGGGTCACCACCTAGCACAACGGGGTTGCTCATCGTGACGAGGCGTGAGGGGCCAGCGTTGCCAGCCGCAGGCGTACACCACACCTCGATCCAGAACTTGCCCGACGCGCGCATCGAGACCGCAATCTGGTTTGGCGCGGCAAAGTCCGGGTCCGGGCCCTTCACAATCCCCGTGCCCGTCCCGCCTGTATTCATCGTGATGCCCGAGCCATCGGCCTCAAACGCCGCGTCGCCGGCCAGGGTCAGGGTGGGGCCAAAGTTGTACGTGTCCGAAGCCGTTGTAGCCGCAGGGTTCGTATCGTTGAGCTGGTACTCAGCGATGATCCCCGTGGTGTCACGGTTCGTTGACGGAAGACCGCCGCCTCCTTGGCCGATGATTCCCATGCTACTTGCACATCTCCTAGCTCTGGGTCCATTGCATCTGGAAGAAGAACTGATCCACCGTACCCGACACTACAGGGACGGTGATCCACACCATGCTGCCCGCCGGGATGGCTGCAACGCTGAACGATGTTAGCGACGTAGGCCATTGGGGGCTGTTGACCGAAACGGGCTGCGGGTTCGTCGCAAGCACCTTGTTGGTCGTCGTCGCCGTTCCGTTTACCGCAATGTCGTGGTAGACCTGGATCTCCACTTGAGCCCCTAAGCCCACTACCTGCGCCTCGATACTGCCGACAAGAATAGCCTTCTCGGTGTGGAACAGGAGGAAGCTCTGCCCTGCAACGGGCGTCTCCCATGTCCAGTCACGGCAGAAGTACGTGCCCTTGTCGTGCAGCCGAGCACCCGTGCCGCCCATGTGCGTGACGATCTCAGCAGCGGTCACGCCAGCGAGGCCCGTGTCTGCGTTCGCCGCGTGCAGTTGCGTGTGGTCGATGCCCACATTGTTGAAGTGGTTCATCAACGCAGTCGGCAGACCGTGCTCGATGGTGTCTCCAGCTACATCCACAGTCGTCTCGCCAGAGACAGCAACGTGCGTGCGCAGCTTTAGATCAGTGCTCGTCGAGCTTGAACTGTGAACACCTGCGCCGCCGCCGATGTTGGAGCCCGTGAGCAGGGTGCCGCCGCCGCCTCCTGTGACACTGGCAGACACTTCGGTCCACGGCGGCAAGTGGTCGTCGTGCCGCGTGAATACCACGTTTGCGCCAGCACGAAGCGCCATCCCAATGAACGGCGATTCCCCAGCGTCCCCGCCTGCTGTATTGGGGCCGCGCCAGTACGCCTCTGTAGAAGATCCATTCCCAGGCTGGTCTACGCCAGCCGTGGCATCGTGGGCCACAATACAGACGTAGCCCTTCTCCACACCGCTGTGCGTGTTTGAAACCACATCACCCGAGACGTAGGTGCGCTTGCCGCCAGTCATGCCTGCATCTGTGACGTTCGTCGCGTTGCTGCTGTCGATGGCCTGGTTCGTGTCGCGAGGGACAGAGCCATCGCTGTATTGGTCGTGCGTCAGCGACAAGGATCCCGTGTTGTCTACAGACGTAATATTGATGGTTGTGTTGACCGGGGTCGTGATCTTTGCGTGCAGCGCCGTACAGGTTGCGTTCGCGCTGCCGCCGATGACTACGTTTTGGTTGTTTGCGTCGTCGGCCACCGTCGTGCCGCCGTCAAAGTTGTACGTGATCGTGGTGGTGCCGTCGTTGATGACGAGCGTGTCCGCATTATTCGGCTGCCCGCCGAAGGTGATTGTGCCCGTGGCGTACGCGCTCGCTGCCCAAGCGCCGCGCCAGGTGTGCGGGGCCACAATCGGGGTTGGGTCTCCATCCCCTACGCTGATCTGCCCGTCACCCAGGAGCCACCTATCGAGATGCCCCAGACGAGACGCGCCCTGCGACCGCTCGTCGTTCAGCCCCGTCACCATCGCCAGCGAGCGCAGTTGTTCTAGGTCGTTGGAGCCGACATCGTTGTCGCCCTTCTGCCCAAAAAGCGCCAGCTTGCCGGCGGGAAGCCCCGGCTGCATGAAGAGCAGCTTGGTATTCGTGGCCGCATCATCGAGCAGGTTGGGGTTCTGCGCCGAGTCGCCCATCAGAATCGCGCGACCCTGCGGGCTGTCCTCTGTGCTCTCGTAGTCCCGGAACGATACCGTGTCCGACAGTCGGTTTGTGCTCGCCTGTTCCTTGAGGATCGGCGTAGACCCTGCACCCCCCGTGGGATCTACCCAGATTGCTTTGATCTCTGTTGCTGCGGCCATTCGTCTAGTCCTCTTGAGTTAGAAGGGTGACCGTTCCGGTCTCTGTGGTGATGGGGAAGTCGCCATTTGCGTCTGGCGCAATCTCGTACAGGGGCAGCCCCGCCGAGTCGTGGATCGGTAGCTTGTCCGTGCTTGTCAGTCTGATCTTGTGCGTGTCCACCAGCACATACTTGCTGCTGTTCTCGCCGCCCGCCTGGTCCAGCAGGGCGTCCAGCAGGCCAACCCCATAGGCATATGCTGCCTTCTCTGTGTTCGTTGGCGCGTTGGCCCCCGTTGCAGGGGTGCTCGCGACCTGTAGGCTTTCGCGCCGCATCAACTGCACGCGCTCCCAGGGGTCGGGACTGTTCACGTTCAGCGCCTGGATTGCAGCCGCGTATTCTTCGCTGCCATATGCCCCGGCGCTCGTCGGATCCATGTCCGTCTGGCCGGCCTCTTGGAGGTGGAAGAACCACTCTCCATTGTCGTCATCGCCGTCGAGGAAGATAGGGCTCCCCGTCCCGCCTGACCATGTGCTCGCCCGCCGCACGATCTTGTACAGCCCACCGTCACCACTGAATGTGCCCTCGGTGATCGCCTGTGATGCCGTCGCCGGGAACCAGAACGCGAAGCCCAGCTCGGCGTGCGACGTATCCTCGCGGTCCCCAAGCGGAAAATACTTCTCACAGAGAGACCACTGGCGACCGTGATCGACGTGCGACTCCAAGCCGCCACACACGTCCTTGAAGCTCACGCCGTCGAGGTAGAAGGATCCATTCGCCGCATGATACTCGGCCAGCTTCGTGCCGCCGCCCAACGTGTCCCAGACCGTCACAGGCACGTCGCAAATGTCCACCATCGCTCTGGTCTGCTTGCCACCCATCGTTCCGCCCACTATCGGGCCGAACACCAACATGGGGATCCTGGTGCCCGCCTCGAACGTCGTCCGCTTGAACGTGCCCTCGGTGTGCGTGTAGTTCGTCGAGCTGTCCGCGAGGTTCTGCTGGAGCGGCAAACCAATCTGATTGCCCAGGTTCGTGTGGAAGGCTAACCAGTGTTGCGACTCGCCACCGTTGTCGCCCACGAAGTAGATGTTCGTCGTCTGCTCTAGCGCGTCGAGCGCAGCCGTTAGCGTGGTGATCTCGGCGTCCTTCTGCGCCGCAAGCGCGATCAGGAACACCTCTAGCTCCTTATCGAACGCCTGCATCCGGCCCATCTGGGACAAGGCCCCTTGTGCGGCCCCAGGAAGGGCAGGCAACGGCGGCACCTGCTGGTCAGGATGAACCGCGTCGTCCCCGTACAGGTTGACGTCCGCAATCAGCGCATCATGCGCCTGCGAATACGGATCGTGCGCGAAGCTGCTGTGAATATGGCACACATAGAAGCGATCAGCCCCCGCGGCAGGTGCATCGACCTCCGCAATAGCCGTCAGCGCATCATCGAACTGGCGCTTCACCACCCACTTGTCGGTGCCTGCGCCTGTGCCGTAAGTGCCATTCACATGCGCAACCGAGCCCGTGAGCCCCTGGATGCGGTAGTTGTAAAACATATCCCGACCCTGCCCACCCGGAGTGACCTCTTCGGGGTTGGGCATGATGTGCTCTGCGAGGTTCGAGAACACCGTCGAGTGCTTCGCGTCTGCGCCCAGCTTGCTCCCGATGTGCGGCCAGCCCGTGCCCCAGTCGCGCGCAGGGAAGATCCCTGTGTGGTGCGCCTCCTGCATGTCCGCAGTCGGCAGCCCAAGGTGCCACTTGCCCGTGAAGACGAACGACCCTTTGATCGTTCCCGGCTCCAGGTCGCCAGCAGGGTCCAGCGTCCCCGGCCACCCATGTGTCGCGTCCACCAGAGCCTTGGAATATGGATGGACATCATGGACAGCCGTGCCGCCGAACTCGTCCATCACACCCGTGCCGAAGTTGGTCAGCACATCGCCCTCGTAGAACTCAGGCACGTTCGCTACGCCGTGGCCCTTCTGGAGCGATGCCTGCCCGCCCTTGATCGACGCGCCTGGCTTCATGCCGGTGAGAATAGATGCGCGTGTGGGGCTGCACACGGGCTCTGCTCGCGCATTGAGGAATGTCAGCCCCCGAGTTGCAATTGCCTCCAGCGTAGCGCATGCGGGCTGGTACTGGTTCGTAGCCGCGCGCACGTTGATGCCGCCAGCCTCGGGCGCTGTGTACGGTCGGTTCCAGCGGTAGAACGAAAAATCCACATCATCAATGAGGATCACAATGCTGTTCGGCTTCTCGGTCAGTTCACCGTTCGTAGGTGCGCCGCCCGGCCAAGCTGCCTGGAACGGTGTGTCGCCGTGCTCGGGTGTGGGGCCGGACTTGAAGGTGGTGGTCAACCCGTATCCCCTCCCCGCGCAGACCAGCGCCCCTGCACAATCGTCCGATGCACAGGCTCCGAAACCCCTGCCTCGGTGTAGGTCACATCGAACACATGCCCGCCATTGCGGATCTTGTCCATGTTGTCCGTGCCCTTCCTCTCGGTCGTCGAGATGCCTGAAACATGGATCGTAAGCAGCGTCGTGCTCGCCAATGGCTCGTTGAACCCGGCCTCGGCATAGAGAATGCGGTCATCCCCAAAATGATCGTAGAACCGCCAAGTGAAACTGGCTGTCGTGATGTCCGCGAGCCCGGATGGCTCCAGGCTGAAATCCCAGTCCATCGTGATGCTGTCGCCCACCTCGATCTGCTTGTGCCTGTGCCTCTTCGGTGAGGTGGCGGTCGCATTCAGGGTGTATCCGTTGCTGCCTGGATCCCAGGCGTCAGTCAGGAGGCTCGACGCCGGCGGCGTAACAACGAGCGCAGCCCAAGCCTTCGGCGTGATGTCGAAGTCGAATCTCTCAGCCATCTAAGCCAGCTCCCAGGGCATGGTTTCAGGCACCACCATGCGCTGAACAGCGGCGCGGTGCATCAAGGTTACAGCGCCGTCCTCAAGGGACAGCTCGGGGGCGCAGTTGCACCAGGGCGTTGTGCCCAGGTTGCCCACGCATACATGGTGCGTGCCATCCTGCGGCAAGACGTGGACGATCTCGTTCGCGGACTCATGGACGTACCAGCGGAAGGTGCGCCTCTTCGTTCTGCGCCGCCTACCGATTCAGCAACCCCTGGAGCGTTGTTGTGAGCCCCTCAATGCCGGGTGTGGGAACGCTGTGCTTCCCGTCGCCCGTATCCACAGCCTCAGCCAGCAGCGTGCCGGCCATCGACACGAATGCGGCGTACCACTGCATATCATGCTCGCCAATGCCAGGCATGGCGGGTCCGAGATGGTCGCGGACACTCGCAGCCACGGCGGCAGAGTCGATGAGATCCTGGCCTGTCAGGGGAGTAGGCATTTAGTAGCTATCGCCCTTCGGTTTCGGCTTGGTCTTCTTCTTCTTCTTCTTAAACAGTGTGGCGATCCCGCTGGGCTCGTCGGCCTCAACCGCCGGCTCGGGCTCCACAGCCACAGGCGCGGCGACCACGGGCTCACACGTTTTAGCTGCCGCTGCGCGGCGTGCTCTCATCACTCGTCCGGCCATATCGGTCTCCTACTCGTTCTGGGTTTCGCTTTCGTCGTCCGCGTTCCGGTGCTCCAAGATGATCTCCTCGCTGGTATCGTGCTGGACCTCGACCGCGGCAGCCGGTGCCCCATCGGTCTGCTTGAGCAGTTCGCGAATGAAGCCGAGGCTTGCGGCGTCCTTCACGGATGCGCTCTCGATGAGGTTGTCCACGACGAGCTGGGCGAGGTTTGGGTCACGGTGTAGTGTCCTTGCGATCATCTGTCGCAGACTGAACGTGTGGGCGTTCCAGCCGCCCCCGGCGACATTGTTGCCCTTGGCAAATGTGCCGTCAGGGTTGCGGTCCCCCGTATCTTGCGGCTTTTCGGGTTGGTCACTCATCTACCCCGTAGCATGGTAGCAGGCCGAGGAGTTGAACCTCGCTGGGGCCGAGGCCCACTACCCGGGAATGAGCCGGGCCTCTGTTTCTCCGGTCGAGTTGCCTGCGGTGTGCTCACCTAAACCACCTATTGCCTACGCCTTGTTCTCCGAGACGACGGCGATGTCCTTCTTGCGGGTGGCGTTGCGAGCGGCCCACATGCCGGCGAGGCCAACGAGGGTGGTTCCGATGCCCTGGGTGGAGAATGCTCCGCCGATGTCGATGGCGTCGGCCTTAGCGGCCATTGGTACGGCGCGTAGGGCCGCCTGTACGCCTTCGATGGCTTCCGCGAGTTCGGAGTCCGTGGTCGCGGCGTCGGCAGCGCGAGCGTTCAGGGCCTCCGTGGCGCGAGCGAGGTCTTCCTGTGCGGCCTGGGTAGCCAAGCAGCCGGTGAGCGTGAGCGCGAGGAATGCCGCGCAGATGATCCTGACCATGTGGTGTCCTCGGTTGGGTTGACCTACCCCCCCTGGTAGGAAGGGCTACCCCCACATCTCTACGCCCCCACATGGTGTAGGTCAAGGAGGTGCCCGCACCCTTTCGCGGGTTCAGCCACTTCTTTCGGGCTACCGGATGCGTCCGGATGCGTCCGGATGCGTCCGGATTCGTCCGGATTCCGTCCGGATTCCGTCCGGTGGCAGGGGCACGAAAAAGCCCCCGCGGGGCCTTGTGGCGTCCGCAGGGGCTCAAGAGGGCGGTCTGCCGCCGCGGCGCTCTACCGTCGCTGTAGCAGACATGTGCGCTTCTCGACCGCCCGGGTCGCCCTCCTGCGCGACGGGTACAGACGCATCGCAACGCCCGCGTAACCGACCGGGCAGAGCCCAATGGCCTTCCAGGTCTGCGCGCTGGGCTCCGGGCCTGGTCCGCCGCGGACCGCGCGGCCATCAATCGCCTCGAAGGTTATGGGCCCGCGCGGGGTATCGACTGTGTGCCGATCTCCAACGCTCATTCCGACACCAGCGATCCGTCCCTGCGGCGCCATCGGACGCCCGCCTCCCGAAAAGCGTCGATCTGCGACTCGATTGCGGAGTCGAAGCTGCCCTCCTTGGCGAACTTGGTTGCCTCCTCGAAGCACCAGCGGCACTCGAAAGAGCGCCCGAGGTTGCCGAACCCGCCGGAGGCGAAGAGCACGCGGTCGGCATAGTCCTGCTTGAGGGCGGCGTAATACTGCTCGTCGGTGCTCGCGAGCACTGAGCATTCCGGGTGGTAGCCGTTATCGTTGGTCTCGGTTGCGTGGGCCGGGAGCCCGCATCCGGGGCAGGTGGTGATGGTCTCGTCGATGTTCATGGCTTGGTCCTTTCGTGTGGGGTTGGCTGACGTGAGCACTTAGTTTATCGTCACACGCTGTACTACACAAGACCTGAAACTAGAAAAAAGCGGGCCGGGAGCAACAAGCCCCCGACCCTTCCCAACCCTATTCGTCCCCGTCTTCCATGATGCGTGCGCTGTGCCGCACATCGGGGTCTTCCTTGTCGTCGGCCACGGCAGCCGGCAGTTCTTTGATGTCCTCGTTCAGCGCATCAACGACACTTGCGGCCTCCGCAGCACGCTCCTCGTCCACGGGCCGAGCTTCGGCGTAGCGCAGATCCTGGTGCTCCTCAAACGTCAGGGCGCCCATAAGCACCTCGGGGCAGTACATGCGGATGAGGAAGGCGGCGCTTCGGTAGCGCAGCATGATCTCAGGCATCGACTGGTACTTGGCGTTCTTCGTCCACTTCTCCGCGCGAGCCATTGCCATGTCGGCGGTCATCGCCACGCGGTTCCCCGTCGAGGCCAGGTCCCCGAACGCCGTCACCGAGAGGGAGCCGCCCTCGCCCGCTATCGACCACTCAATGGGGCCCGTGAACGGTCCCCGCTGGTTAGCCATTGCGATGGCGAACTTCGAGGAGAACCCCGGCTTGCCGCTGACGAGATACATATTGTGCATCACCTGGAAGGGCGTACATCTGAGGTCGTCCGCGATCTGTAGCGCCAGCAGGCAGTCCGCCGGCTTACCCTTGAAGTGATCGGGAACGAGTTGCGCCCGGCTGAGTGCCTCGGCAACCTTCCACGCTTCGACGAGCGTGGGGAGGGCGACGGTGGACTGCGGGGCGGGGGCGATGTCGGTCATGCGGGCACCTCCTCGAATACCGCGAGAATGTGCGGCTCTCCGTACTCGTCCAGGTCCATCGTGAAGTGGTGAAGCGTGTACATGCGCGCCCTCGCCGCATGGATCCCCGAGGTGAACCCCACGGCGCTGTCGTACTCCTCCGCATACATCTGGGGGATCTCAGTAATGTCGCGCAGGGGCTTGGCTTGCTCAGTTGATGTCATCGGTGCTCTCCGTTCTAAGGGCCCAGTCGGGCAGTTCAAAGTCTGTGCGAATCGCGCCGTCACGCCCCGGCCACTCGCCGGAGTCCATGCACGCCTTGTACTGGCGCTTGGCGTCGAGGTAGAGCGCGTGCCCTTTTGCGAGCGTCTGCGGCCCGAGCGAGAGCAGCTCGCAGTCGTACTGTTCATTCTCGTCCTTGGAGGCGAAGAGGAGGATGTACGCGCTGACCGGCTCCCCGATCTGCCGCATCCCGTCCATGTACATGGAGGCCTGGAAGTGGAGTCCATAATCCTTCACCGTGTGTGCGATTCGGTCTGTGCCGTGGCCCAACTTTGCTATGGACTTCAAGTCCACGGCGAAGTTGCCCCAGTCGATCCAGTCGAGGCGGGCCTTCATGTGCAGGCCGGTCTCCTCGTCGTTCCAGATGATCGTCTGCTCGGCGTTGCCCTCTTTGAACAGGCGCTGTGTGCCTTTGAGCGAGCGGACCTTTGCCGCCATCAACTGCACCTTGTCGTATTCCTTGAGCGTGAGAACCTCGCGCTTCCCCACTGTTTTGAGGAACGCCTGATATGCCGCGTGCTTCTTGTTTCGCACGCCGTCGTAGAAGACAAACTCCGCGTCGAACAGTTCAGGCTCAAGCACGGCGCAATGAAGGGCGCGACCGAACTGCATCGCAGGGGTGTCCTTCTCTCGGATCAGCGCCGCCGCAGGGTTCTGCGAGATGAGCTTCCAGAGTCGGCCTCGGTTGACCGCGGGGTAATCCAGGTACTCACGGAACGACATCGTGTGAGCGCCTGGCTGTCGGAGGGAAATAGTAGTGGGCATGGGAGTGTCCAGGGGGGTTAGGGGTGAGGGTGCCGCCGCCGGATTGATGTACCGACCTGTTGAAGCCGTCAAAATATGGCTCGGGTTGTAGGGCCCAAGTGAGTTTCTGAGGTGCGGGGTGCGCCCCGCGACGGACGGCGTGATTGTTAGATGAGCGAAACGAACAGCGCGACGATCACGCCGATCACAAAGAGGACGACACAGACGAGCACGAAATGCTCGTAGTGGAGGCCCGGCTGATCCATCAGGATACCTCCGTCTCAACCAGAGTCCCCGCGCCGAGACGCTCGCTGGTCTCGTCCACCGCAAGCGGATCGGAGGCGTTCAGCCGCGGCTGGCCGTACTCAAGCGTGTTGAAGAGGTCCGCGAGGGCCTGCGCCTTGCCGAACGCATCGCACCTCACCGCTCGCTTGATTTGGTAGAGCAGCAGCCACTTGAGGGAGCGCAAATCTTCGGCATTGGCGTCCATCAGGCACCTCCCTTGAAGATGCACAGGGCAATGGCGGAGGCCCACACAAGCGCGCAGGCAAGGAAGAGGCAGCAGGCGATGTGGTTCGAACCGCGAGGGGACGAGGCAATGTAGTCTGTCATGTGAGTTCTCCGTGTGGGTGATGTGAGGAACGTATCCTTCTGTAACACGCATCGGCTGGGGCTGTCAACTCCCTGAGCCCTTTTCCTCAATTACTTCAGCGCGGCCATTTTCTTAGCCGCCCCCTTCTGGCCCTTGAGGCTGCGCTCGATGTTGTCCATGCCCAGGCGCACGGCCTCGCGGACCAGGACGGAGGGCGTCCATCCGGGGATGCGCTTGGCTAGGCGTTTGATACGGGCGCGGGTGGCGTCGTCCATGCGGACGTTCACGATCTGCATTTGTTGTGACATGGGCTTATGTGTAGCACAAAGTCACGCGGGGGGCAAAAAAAGACAGGCCCCGGCTTGGCATCGCGCCAAGCCGGGGCCCTCTTCGTCTCACATCACAGAGACCGCCAACGTGAATAAGTGTACTACGCCGCTTGACTCGCACAACCCTGCCGTGCAGTCTCGGGAGAGATCGAATCACATCACACAGCTACCCAGGGAGAACGCCCACGATGGAAAACCAGGACGATCTGTTCGGTGAACAGGAGCCCTTCAAGGACTGGCACAAGTCCGATCTTCCCCCGTTTGCCAAGGGGCGCCCCACGTCCTACCTAGCGGCCCTCAAGATAGCCGGCAGAACGGGCTCGCTGCGGCGCGCGTGCTTCGAGCTGTCGATGCGGGCGGACCCCGTGGGGGTCACTTGCGACGAGGCCGAGGTTGTCCTTGGGCGGTCGCACCAGTCTGTGAGCCCTCGGTTTTGGGAGCTTCAGGGAAACCCCAAGAAGGACAAGAAGCCCGCTCTCATCGAGGACAGCGGACTGACCAGGACCACTCGGGATAATCGCGACGCCACCGTGTGGGTGGCTATTGGGGAGTACCCCGACGCCGGCGGGGAAGGCGACCTCGCATGAACTGCCCCTGGTTCAAGTTCTACCCCGCCGACTACACGCGGGACGGGGCGGTCACGGAGATGTCCTGGGCGGCTCAAGGGCTCTACATCCAGATGCTCTGCTGGAGTTGGGAGAACGGGCCCCTGCCTGCCGATCCGAGGCGCCTCGCCAGGATCTTCCTGAGCCCCACGGAGACCTTCGCCGACCTCTGGGATGAGGTTGCCCCGTGCTTCGAGCACAGCGATTTTCTAGTGGACCCGCGGGAGTGGCTCGTCAACCCGCGGCTGGAAATCGAGCGCGAAGAGGCCAACACCCGCATGGAGAAGGCCAGGAAGGGGGGTCGTGCTAAGTCAAGCAGGGCCCAAGCAGAGCCCAAGCAGAAGCCAAGCACTTCTTGCGGGCTGCTACCCGCGCGCGCGTCAGGGTCAGGGTCAGGGTCAGGGTCAGGGTCAGGGTCAGAAGCAGATACCCCCCCGCCGCCTACGGCGTCGGACCCCCCCGCCGGGGGTCGCGCTCGGGCAAAGAAGGCTACGCCGTGGCGGGAGGTGTTGGCGGAGGATCCCTCGCTGGCGATATTGCGAGCGGAAATGATCCGAGCACGGGCCGGCGGCGGCGGCAGCACCCTGGCGGACGCCCTGGCGCGCTGGGAGGCCGCGTGCTCGACGAACAGCCGAAAGAGGGGTCCGAGCCCCTTCTTGGGTGAAACGGCGAGGCTGAGGCTCCTGAAGGCTCAGGCGGTGGGCGTCGCCACGTACATCGCGGCCATCGACAACAGCCTTGAGAAGGGAACGCACGTCGCGCCCTGCGTCGAAGCGGTGCTAGAGCGGCGCCAGAAGCAGGAGCAGCGCAGCAACACGAACATGAACGGCGCGGGGGAGTCCTGGGCCGAGAGGAAGAAGCGCATGGCGCGCGAGGCCGAGGAGCTGAAGGGGTGATCCCCTGTCCGTTCTGCGGAAGCGCCAAGAGCCTTGAGGTGACGAAGTACCGCTTCTTCGCGGTGCGCTGTGAGGGGTGTTTGATTGACGGCCCCACAGCAGAGTCGAGGAAAGAGGCCGTGTTGAACTGGAACACGCGGCGGTACGCACAGATCAACGAACCGCGCGAGAAAGAGGAGTTGAGAGGATGAACCACACCGTCTGCCCCGAGTGCCGCGAAGCCATCAAGCGCGAAAAAGCCGCTTACAACCGCGCCCGCCGTAAGAACCCCGGCGTCCGTGAACGCGAACTGGCGCGTGAACGCGCACGGTATCACGACATGAAAGAGAACCGCCCCGAGGAGTTCTACCAGATGCGTGCGCGGCGGGCGGAACTGAAGGCTGCGCAGAAGGCGGGGCTCTAGGTGTGGATCCTTTCAACTGCATATCCGTCTGCGCCGGCATCGGTGGCCTTGACCTGGGAGTCCGACGAGCGGTTCCAAATGCTCGAACGGTCTGCTACCTGGAGAGGGAAGCCTTCGCCTGCGAAGTCCTGGCAGCGCAGGGTGAAGCCGGGAACCTGGATAGCGCGCCTGTGTTCACGGATCTGCGAGTCTTCGACGGCGCAGCGTGGCGTGGACAAGTGGATCTCATCTTTGGCGGCATCCCGTGCCAGCCGCACTCCGTTGCAGGTAAGCAACTCCGAGGCGAAGACGAGCGCGACCTCATCGACGACTTCCTTCGTGTCGTTGGCGACGTGGGACCGAGCCTCGTCTTCGTGGAGAACGTCCGCGGCTTCGTTTCCGGGGATGGGCTTGGACGACTGCTTGGAGGACTGGCCGACCTCGGGTTCGATGCGGAGTGGACGACTCTGCGCGCGTCCGAAGTCGGCGCGCCACACAGGCGGGAGCGATGCTTCGTCCTGGCTTACGCCTCGCACCTTCGAGGTGCTGGAATCCTCGGAAAACTTCACGAAGCGGATGGGGGATCGCCCCCTGGGGGCCCACGCGAGTCTTCAGTCACAGGCGGTGGTGTGGCCTACAACGACAGTGGGCGACAGTGTCGGCAGCGCGCGGCACACGACGACAACGGGCGTGATGCACAGCGGGACAACGCTGACGGATGCGATTCGAGGATGGAGCACGCCGAACGCCCGCGACTGGAAGGGGCCCCCGGGTCAGGGCTCAACGGAGAGGGGGGGACGGGGGGGGAGTCTCCCTCGGGACGCGGCCGGGGTGCCCCTGACGGTAGCCGCGACGAGCTGGAAGACCCCTCGAGCGAAGTTCGACTCGGGAGCACACCGACAGTCGGAGGACAGCCTGCACTCGCAGGCGAAGGGCTGGAACACCCCCGGAGCGAACGACTGGAAGGGCAGCAGCAAGCCGGGACAGCGCCGAGGCCAACTGGACGAGCAGGTGGAGAATGGCCCCAGCCCTGGCCCCCCGCCCCCGGAGACGCCGCCGAGTGGGCTCGCATCCTCGCCCAATACCCCGGCCTCGCCCCTGCGCTTGAACCCGACCTTCGTCGAGTGGCTGATGGGCCTTCCTCGCGGGTGGACCGCCTTAGAGCCCTCGGTAACGCAGTCGTGCCCGCCCAGGCCACCGCGGCTCTCACCGATCTCCTTGGGAGGATCGGATGACTAGCGCCGCTGAAGTTCTCGACCGCATCGCCATCATGCTCGCCACGCGCGACAAGGTGAATAACGACGAGGCGGTACTGCGGGCAATTCTGCGGGAGGCGACACGGTGAACCCCTACCTGCTCGACCGGCCCGCGGTTGTCTCGTTTTCTGGCGGGCGCACTAGCGGCTTCATGCTCTGGAATATCCTCCAGGCGTTCGGCGGCAAGTTGCCCGACGAGGTGCTCGTCTGCTTCCAGAACACTGGACTGGAACATGAAGCCACCTATGCCTTCGTCGAGCGCGTCAGCGAGGAGTGGAGCGTCCCGATCCACTGGCTGGAGTACCGCGTCACGGATGGGGAGCACGACTATGCCGAGGTAACGCCGGCCACCGCCAGCCGCAAGGGCGAGCCGTTCGACGCCCTGATCCAGAAGAAGGGCTACCTCCCGAACCCGCGCAGCCGTATCTGCACAACTAACCTCAAGATGCGGACACTCGACCGGCACCTAAAAACGCAGCCCGCGTTTCTCGACGGCTACACAAACGCTGTGGGCCTGCGTTACGACGAGCCTCGCCGCGTCCACAGGCTGAAAGCGGACAATGCCCGCGAAGAGATGGCCTGTCCGATGTATAAGGCCAGGCACACAGAGGAGGATGTGCTCGCCTTCTGGCGGCGGTGTGCCCTGTTTGGTTTTGACCTCGATCTACCCTACGGCAACAACACCTTCGGTAACTGCGTAGGGTGCTTTCTCAAAAGCAAGGCCAAGCTAGAGTTGATCGCGGAGACACAACCCGGCCACATTGAGTGGTGGGCGGGCGCCGAGGCGCTCAAAATCACTGACGGCCCTGGCGGTAAGTTCCGCCTTGACCGCGAACCCTATGCCCGCCTCCTAGAGCGCGTCCGCGAACAAGGTCGATTCGACTGGCCCGAAGAGGAGGCGGACGCGCCTTGCATGTGCCATGACTAGCCCGATCAAGGTAGACCTGCCCCGAGCGGACCTGACCGACGTTCATCTGCCCCCGGTCCCAAAGGTGGTGCGCTGGCGCGACTCACAGGGGCGCCTGGTCGCCGCGCCGCTCAGTGACTTCACCGACGCCGAGCTGGCGGACTTCGGCCTCGCGTGGGTGTCGCAGTTGCTCAAGCGAGCGAAGGAGCAGAGGGGGGCGAAGCCGTGACAAGAAGTGAAGCGGAGGCCAAGGTGCTGTTTGTGAAGTATCTACGCTCGGCGTGGGACGATATGAGTTCCGAGGAGCGATGGGAGACCCTGCTCCGGGCGCTCAACTTCGATGTCAGCTAGCCCCACATCCCGCTCCCTCGCCCTGCTCCGCGAGCGCGAGTGGACCGCCGCCGTCGTCGAGAAGTGGATCCCGCAGACGAAGCGGCGGAAGGATCTCTTCAACTGCATCGACATCGTGGCGGTCCAGATTCGGGGCGGCACCCTCGGCGTCCAAGCCTGCGCCGTCTCCGGCCAAGCCGCGCACGTCAAGAAGCTACTCGCAGAGCCCAACGCGAAGACCTGGCTCCTCGCCGGCAACAGGCTCTCGATCTGGGCGTGGAAGAAGTACGCGAAGCCCGTGGACCGCAAGTTCTGGCGCGTCACCGAGACCGAGATCACGCTGGGGATGTTCTAAGAAGGCCCCGCCCCCGGCAAGGAGCGAGGCCAGGGACCAGCAGGTCCGCGGGGAAGCGGACAGCGGCAATATAGGTCAGAGGTTCAACTTTCTGCCCTCATGGGGCTAGTAGAGAATCACTGTCCCACGACGAAGTGCCGCGGTGCTCTTTACGGATCGACGCCCAGGAACTCACACGCCTCTAGGTATTGCGAGCGCGTCACAACCATGACCCCGCCGAACAGGTAGTCCCGCTCCCCGTTCTCGACGCGGCGGTGCTGCGTCAGGATGATCGCGTATTGGGTCGGGTGCCCCACCCGCATAGACGGGACGTACTCGGGAATGAAGTACCCGGCGTCATCCCAGGCATCGAGTTCCGCCTGCGTGAATTCGTCACGCCACTGGCGGAACGCTGCCGGCGCTTCGTTGCCGTCACCGTCATGGTCGAAGTAGGTCAGCCCGTTAGGGAACAGTCGGCGCTCGAAGCCGAGACCGCCGCCGCTGCCCTCATACGACTGCTGCGGCCCGAAGCGCAGCGTGTGTTCCGCCACGTAGGGCTGCGTCTTGACGACATCAACCAGTACACCGCGGCGCTGCCAGAAGTGCGTGTCCTTGGGCACTCCGATTGCGGTTGCGATGCCGACCAGGCAAAGGGCGCCCAAAAGCGCCCCGGCGGCTGATTCGAGTGAGTGCGTCATAGTTCAGCCACCCCCCCGTTCAAGCACCCTCTCCGTCCTTGCCATCACCATGGTGTTATGCCGCAGGATCTCGTTTGTTTCCTTCTGCATATTCGCCCGCTCCTTGTCACGCTCTAAATACCGGGCCGTGATGTCCTCGGCGTGATCGTGGCAGTCATCGCCGATGGCCTTCAGGGAATCGCGGAACTCGCCCAGCAGAAGAATGCGCTCTTTGCTCGCTGTCGAGACCAAGTACCAGACCACCACCATGAAGCACACAAGGATGGGCGCATCGTCGGCCAGCTTGCCAAGCAGCTCTATCATTCGTCACAGTCCTCGGTGGGCCTCTTCTTGAAGAAACCAGTCAGGAGGTCGCGGTACAGCACACCGACGTACAGGGCTATCGCGGCGGCGATTGACCCGAGGATTGCGGTCCAGGGGTCTTCCCCCTTCTTGGGGCTGGGGGGGGCTTCGGGGTGGATGTGCGTGCCGTCGTCCTCCTCAAGTATCACGCGCCGCGGGGCCTGCATCGCGGGCGGGGGCGCCCAGGTGATGGTGCCCATGAGGCCGACGTTGTTCGTGTCGTAGTCAGAGCCACGATCATCTACGCCCTCAATACCGCCCCATTCCCTGTAGGTGGAAACCGCATAGCTGTCGGGGGCGGAACACGCAGCGAGGAGAAGCAGGGGGGCGTATCTCATTCGTCATCCTTCTCGGGATACGTCGTAAAGGTCATCGTGCCTGTTATTCGCATCAGCGCGTCAAAGGCGTCGATCTCGCCGCTAACGAAACCCTGGGTGGCCTGCGCTTGAATCGGTAGCACCGAAAGCCCCTGGCTCATGGCAAACGATGGAAGTTGCGACCAGCCCACACCGTCGCCACCTGAGAAATCGAACGTGACCAGCTTGCCCTGGAGCCGGCCACCCTTCGGGTCGCCCTTGCGGTAGCGCCCCCTGCGCGAGGTCTTGTATGTGCCCTTGTTGTCGATGCCCATAACCTCCGGCAGCGTTGTGAACCGCTTGCCCGCCCAGTCCTCGCCTGAAATGTACTCCGTCACCATGCCGGCAAGCACGCTTGACTTGTGATTGATAGACCGACCGGGGTGCCCCACAAACTTGATCGGGTCTCGGAAGTGCCCGAGGATTGAAAAGAACTTCCGCGAGCCCTCTTCCTTCAGAGCGTCCGGCACTATCGGCGTGATGTCCACGTCGAGCCAGCGCAGGCGCCCCTCGTCCCATTGGCGCTTGTACATGCTCCAGAAGTCTTCCTCGTCATCCATCGCCGCCATGACGAGCTGCGCAACGATGGTCAAGAGGCCCGCCTTGGCAACCACGCGGCCCCAGAACGCTTGGTAGACAGCGGCCTCCTCGCGACCAACCACGCCGGGAATTGCCTTCACCATCGAGCGGACGTTGGATTCGGTCCAGTCGGGCGCCAGGAACAGCAGCCGCCAGACGTGCTGTAGTGTGGGGTTCCGCCCCATGCGCTTGAGGTTCAGGCCTCCGAAGTCGTCGTTGATAAGGTTGGCAGCCGCACGCGCAAGGTCATCTCGCGTGACAAGCCCGCGCTCAATGCGCGACTTGTTCTTCTTCACCAGTTCGCGGAACTCGATGACCGCCGCGTATGCCTTGAAGTGTGCGCCGACTTTCCCGAAGAGCAGCCGGCCCTGTGCCCTCCACAGGCGCAGGGTTTTGCGCTTGGCCTCGCCCACCACGCCCACCTTGTCAAGCGCGTCCGCCATCTGGTCGCGGCTACGGTTTACGGCGGCGTCGATCTCCTGCTCGCGCCCAATCGTCAGCCCGTGCTGGATGAGAAAGAGAAGGTCGGGCTCGATGGCGTCGATCATCTCCTTGCCTTTATTGTATGCCTTGACCGGGTTCCATTGGTTCATTGGCATGGCAAACGTCACCGACCTCCCGAAGGCCCAGTAGTGATACAGCGACGTGAACAGCACACTCGCCTTTGCCAGCGCACCCCACCGCGTCAGCTTCGCCACCGCGGGGATTTCGTAGAGCACGGACTTGCCCAGGATGTTGTTCAGCTTGCGGGCGGTCTTGCCCTCGGCGTAGAGCTGGCGGCGCTCCATCACATTGCCGTCCTTATCGACGTAGGAATTGGCGTCCTCGTCGAACTCGACCCCCCCGGGGCTGGCCTTGCCAGATTTTGCGTAGGTGGCAAAGCCGGGGTTCGTGATCTCGCGCCAGCTAGAATCAATCGGCTTGAGCGAGAACGTCCCCGCTGCGAGGCCGGCTTCGATTAGCAAGCGGTTGTACTGCGCTCGGGCCTGGTCTTTAGTGGCGAGCTTTTGCGCCTCGATGGCGCCCTTGACCTTGAGTTCACGCCCCGCCGCCCAGCCATGCAGGATCGTCGGAATGCTTCGCGCATTGTTAGCGTCCGCGTTTTGCTTGAACGCCTCATGCGCGCGCGGGGTCGGGCCCTTCTCCTGCTCCTCCAGCGAGCGCCACCTGCGCATCGAGTAATACTTGATGATGCCCTTGATGAGCCCAGCCGCCCGTGCGCGGTTGCCCAGTTCGCGGTTGAACTTCACCAGCTTCGTGTCCGCGAATTCACGCTCTTCGGGAGTGAGGTTCTGCGAGCGCAGGTAGACCTCGGCGTGTGTGTCCTTGAACCCTTTGCCGTCTTCAAACCCCTTGGACAGCTTCGCGTAGACCTCAGCCGGCGTCTCCCTCGTTTTGGATTGGTGCTGCTTCAGGTCGATGTAGAGGTGCATCGCCCGATTGAGAAGTACCCGCTCGCGGTGGAGTTTAGCGGTGGGCATCGACCCTTTGGGCAGTAGCTTCCGAATCAGTTCCTGCTCCAACTTCTCCGCACGGTCGTCCGCTAGGTAGTTGGTGAGATCCTGCGCCGCCAGCCAAGAATCAAGAAGCCCCGGCAGCTTCGCGTTCTTGTCCGTCATCTCAAACACCGGCATCTTATTGTCGAGCAGCGTCGGGTGCGGCGAATCGCTGGCGGCTACCTGCGCGGCAGCGAACATCGGGAAGCCCCCGGCGGCGGACTCGCGCAGCGGCCCAGTGATCGGGAGGGCGGGGACGGATTCGG
>JAPKBO010000139.1 GCA_028823395.1 Planctomycetota bacterium
TGCCCTTCTAGCGGCTGCTGTGCCGTTCCTCGGACCGGACCATGGGGTCTACTGCCGATCCGGGGCCACGGGATCTGATGCTCTCGGCGGCTCTGAATGGGACACCTGCGCCCTAGAAATGGCTGTTCCCAACATGAAAGGAGCGGATCGCAATCGCTGGTCGAAACTGGGTTCTACACGCGCACCCACACGGGCTAGAGTGAGTTAGAGCCCCCACCCGAACTATGATTTATCCCATCCTGCTTCCGCTTCTGGCCCTCTCCGGAGGCATCGAGGTCACCTCACCTGTGGCTGCAGCGCACGCGGTGCGCGAGAACCCCTCTGAGCGCCCGCCCTCCATCGCCTGGATGGGCTCCTGGGAGCAGGCCAAGACCGAAGCCGCGCGCACCAAGCGGCCCATCATGCTCATGTCGGCAGCGCCCCATTGCCGCGCTGTGCCCGGCAAGTGGTGACCGGGTTACCAGGAAGCGGACGGGACGTTCCTGTCCGATCCGGCGGTGGTCACCGCCTCGCGAGCCTTTGTCTGTGTCCGGCCCGCAACCTACGAATCCGCTACCGAAGGAAAGTTGCTGCTGTCCCTATTCCGTGGTCGCATCGGCAACCTTGAGAACTCGGTGTTCGCGCTGTTGGGTCCTGACGGAAAAGAACGCCTTACCAAGACGGGCCGCTCCCCCGGCATGGTCTTCAAGACCGCCGCCCAAATGGCCGTACGCCTGACGGAGTTGGCAAAGGAGGTGAGCCCCAAACAAAAACAGGCCTTCCGCTCACAACAACTGCCGGCCTATCCGACCCTGCGCCTCGCCTTGAACGTGGCCGCCTGTGACGATCGCCCCCTGATCGTTCGGTTAGGCACGAGCACTTCGTCGAACTCAAAGAAGAAGCTCACCGACGCTCTGACCGAAGTCGCTTGGAGTGACGAGTGGGTCGGCCGGGTCCACTACGCGCACGCCACCGCGGCTGAGATCCTCGCGCTGGATGGGATCGAGGACGTAGCCTCCATACCGGATTCGGGGTACATCTCCCTGTCCCCAGCCCCTCTAGGGCAGGGCGCCAAACTCCTGGGAGAAGCATCCGAGCGGGCTTCAAAAGCTCAACTGCAGAAGCTGCTTCACAAAGCCGTCGAAGGACACATGGTGAGCACCGTGCTCAGCAGTCGGGAGCACGTGCGCGAAGGCAAGCGAGCTGGGGTGAGTTGGGAGACCGTCATACCCGTGACCGACCCCGGACGGCTGGATAAGGATCGAGCCCGGCGACGCCTGGACAGGGACGGGAAGTGATCGCCGATGATACGTCTCAAGAACAGCTGCAGGACACGGCATAAGAAGGTGAGGTCCTTCGGGCTCCTGCTCGTCCTAGGTGCTCTGCTAGGCAGCTGTGCAGGCCAACGTCAGCCGGGGATCGGAGGTGATGGGCAACCCATCCGAGCCTTCAAAGACACCGATCAGGGCACCTTCAGTGTCCGCTGGGCCTCCATTCCACACCCCATCCCCATCAACGAGCCCTTCGAGCTTGTTCTGGAAGTGCTGGGACCTGATGTCAACCCGCTGCTCGAGGCGGATGGCTGGATGCCAGGACACGGACACGGGATGGTGCGTACTCCCCGGGTGACGCCCTTAGAGGATGGTTCCATGGGTGAACGCCGGTTCCTGGTCAAGGGCATGCTCTTCCACATGGAAGGCGCTTGGGAACTGCGAATCGCCATCGCATGGCGCCATGAGCAGGGCGACACCTTTTCCATCCAACGCGAGAATGTGGTCTTCGAGGTGGAGATCTAGATGCGACTCGCCGCTTCTCTCGCCATCCTGACCGCCGCCGGCGGCCTGGCTAGTTTCGGTCTCTGGCCTAATTCTCCGGGTCCCGAGTGGCAAGCGCTGCGGGCCCAGTTCAGCGATCAACAGTGGGCACGGATCATTCGAACCGCCGAGCTGCCGACCCCCAACGATTCGACCAACGGCGTGTTCCACGACGAGGCCGCCTTTGTTCTGGGTCGAGCGCTGTTCTACGAAACACGACTGTCGGGCAACGGCGAGGTATCCTGTGCCTCCTGCCACGATCCGGCACTGGATTGGAGCGATGGCAAAGCCCTGGCCGAGGGACTGGAAGAGATCGATCGGCACACGCCCTCTCTGTGGAACAGCGCCCTAAACCGCTGGCAGTTCTGGGACGGGCGAGCGGACTCCCTGTGGTCCCAGGCCCTACAGCCCATCGAGCATCCCAAGGAGATGGGAGGCAGCCGCGAAGAGGTGGCGAAGTTGGTGCTGAACGACCCGGAGTTGCGCGCCCTCTACACAGACGCTTTCGGTTCCGCCCCCGAGCAAATGGACGAGCCGAACAACGTGGAGCGGGTGTTCGTCCAGGTGGGCAAGGCCTTGGCCGCTTTTGAAGGGCGCATCCTGACGCCCGTCACGCCTTTCGATCAATTCGTCAGCGGCCTGCAGACGGGAGACCCCGAGGATCTCGCCGCCTTAGATCCCCTCGCCGTAGAGGGTGCCGGCCTATTCTTTGGCGAGGCCCGCTGCCACCTCTGCCACCACGGCCCCCTGCTCTCGGACATGGAGTTCCACGATATCGAGCTCCCGCGTGCAGGCGCCCCCGAACCCGCCCGCCACGGAGGTGTGGCCAAGCTGCTAACGGACCCCTTCAACGGCCGCGGTCAGCACTCCGACGATGTCGAAGCCGGGCGCGAGCGCCTGGCCTACCTGAACCGCGCACCCCACCAACGAGGCGAGTGGAAGACCCCAGGCCTGCGCAACGTGGCTCGCACCGCGCCCTACATGCACAACGGTGCCTACGCCTCCCTAGACGAGGTGCTCGCCCACTACTCGACCCTTTCTGATGCGCCCGCGCGCAGCCACTCCGACACACAACGGGTTCTCGAGCCCGGTCACTTCAGTGACTCGGAACTCCAAGCTCTGAAGGCTTTCCTTCAGGCGCTCTCCAGCCCTCCCCCTCATCCCTCTCTCCTGCCGGTAAATCCTAAATCCTGAGACCATGAAGAAAAAATCCCTCATACCGACAGTCCTACTCGCAACGGGTATCGCCTTGGCAGCGAACCCGAACCTGGACAGCTGGTTCGTCAACTGCGATGGCACTACGGGCTACAAGGGCATCCTGGCGGATGTCCAGCAAGTCGACTACACGACCAACAACGTCTACGTCCAATCCACCGGCATCCCGAGCCACCCCATCGGCCCGTGGACCAACAACCCCAACGACGCGAACAATCAACAGCACCTGTTCCGGATCAAGCGCAACCCCGCGCCCGCCGGGAACAACATGGAGACCCCCTTGGGTCCGATCGGGACCTTCGTGAATGGCGTGCCCCTGTTCGGTCCGGAGGATGCGTTCTCCTGGCAGAACCAGGGGATCTGGAACCGCAACGCCATCGTGGCGGAGGCCATCTCCTTCGACTCCTGCCAGGGGCACCCTGCGCCCATGGGGACCTACCACTACCACCAGGTCCCTAACTGCCTGCAAGCGCAGCTGGGCGATGATGGGAGCGGGCACTCGCCCATCATCGGTTGGGCCTTCGACGGCTACCCGATCTACGGACCCTATGGTTTGGATGATCCCCTAGACGCGAGCAGCACCGTGCGGCGGTTGGACAGCGGCTACCTACCGCGGACCGGCATGGTGACACGCGACATCCTGCCCGACGGGACCGTGTTGCCTCCCTCCCAATGGGGTCCGAACGTCAACAACCAGTTCCCCCTGGGTCTGTACCTCGAGGACTTCATTTTCACGGGCGGTGGCGATCTGGATGCGTTCAATGGACGCTTCATGCTGACACCCGAGTACCCCGCGGGGGCCTACGGGTATGTAGCCACTCTCGACAGCATGCTCGACTCAGCCTTCCCCTACCTCCTCGGCGGCTCTTATTACGGAACCCCGGATACAGGCAACTTCGGGGGCGGCAACATCAACATCCCACCCGGTGCCCAGAATCACGACCCCTGTGCTCCGCCGCCCAACAATTACTGCACGACCTCGCCCAACAGCGCGGGAGCGGGTGCGGTGATGACCTGGAGCGGCAGCACCTCCTATGCGGCCAATGATTTCGTGCTTATGGCCTCAGGCTGCCCCACGGGCCAGTTCGGACTGTTCTTCTACGGACCCGACCAGACGAGCATTCCCTTGGGCAATGGGGTGCGCTGTGTCGCTCCCGGGAGCCTCGGCCTGTTCCGTCTGCCCGCCGTGCAAACCTCCATATTCGGATTGGGCACGTTTGCAGTCGACTTCACCCAACCGCCTATGAATTCGGGCAATGGATCGATCCTCTCTGGAACGATGATGAACTTCCAGTTCTGGTACCGAGACAAGCCAGGCGGCGGAGCAGGTCACAACCTGTCCGACGGCCTCAACGTGACGTTCACGAACTGACCCCTCTGGCCCGAGGCAGAACTATTCTCAAGGGGGGGGCGCGCCGCAAGTTCGTGGTGCGCCCCTCAAGGTTGACGGGGGGCTCAACAGACCTCACGAGGAGAGCGCAGAGGAGGAACGGTACTTGGCCGCGCTCGAGTTGCCACAGCTCAGCGATACGGGGGAAGAGCTGGGCGACGCGCGCGCTCAGTCCTCGCCCCGATCAGTCTGGCGGGAGAGGATGAACCACACGCCGAAGACGCCGACTGCAGCGACGAACACGCGCAGGGATATGTGCTCAGCTGGAATTCCGAAGAGAGCCGAATAACTCGTGGAGAGACCCGCGAGGCTCGCGGCGGCGAACTTCACGCGAGGTCGGATACCATGACCCGCGCGGTAACGCCGGACCCCTTCACCGAAGAGGGGGTTTGAGATGAGCCAGTTATAGAAGCGCTCTGAGGAGCGCGCGAAGCAGGCGGCCGCGAGCAGCATGAAAGGTGTCGTCGGAAGCCCCGGGAGGAGCACTCCGATCGAACCGATCCCGACGAAGAGTCCGCCCAGGACAAACCAGAGGGTACGGGTTAGGGAGTTGCGCGAGATCTTCACGCGGTCGGGGTTGTCTCTCTCGGAGGTCATGGGGGTGCGCTGGCTCCCCTCCCGTGCACACGAAGGGAGCCCGATTCTATTCGGTGGCCCGGAGAGTCACTCGGAACCCGGGGCATTACTGTTATCTTGTGGACATGCAATCCACGCCCCCCGATCCGCGCCATGAGCTGGCCGCCCTCACCAGGGGGCTGAAATACGCAGCGCGGCGTGCCGGGCACATGGGCCAACGCCGAGCCCGTACGGGAGTGGATTCGGCATTACCGAGCCCCACAGCCCCATCTGAGGCCCCCAGCCTTGAGAATTCCCCGGTGCCCCAGGCCGACTCGCGCCCTCTGGCTCCGCCCGAACAGGCAGCGGGGACCCTGCCTACTAGCGCCTCGGAGTTGACGGACCTCCCGAGCCTGCGCGAGGCGGTCGCAGGGTGCCAAGCCTGCGATATCTGCCAGACCCGCACCCAGACCGTGTTCCTCGATGGAGATGGCACATCGGGAGTACTCTTCGTCGGCGAGGCCCCAGGTCAGAACGAAGACGAGCAAGGGGTGCCCTTCGTGGGGCCGGAAGGAAGCCTCCTGACGGACATCATCGAGAAGGGTATGGGCCTGAAGCGCTCCGAAGTGGCCATTACCAACGTGCTGAAGTGCCACCCACCCGGTAATCGCGATCCTCTGGCTGGTGAGAAAGCAGCCTGCACCCCCTGGCTGGAGCGTCAGATCGAGCTGCTAGATCCCAAGGTGGTGATCGCCCTGGGCCAGCCCGCGGCCGGCTACCTGCTGGACAGCGATGCCCCTCTCGCGCAGATGCGCGGACGGGTCCTGGACTGGAAGGGTCGCAAATTAGTGGCCACCTACCACCCGGCCTTCCTCCTGCGCAGTCCAGAATCCAAGCGGGATTGCTGGCAGGACATCCAAATGGCCATGGGAGTCCTGCAGCAGGGCGAATGAGCCCAGGAAAGGGTCGCCCGCTGCATTAGCGGGACCTCCTATTAATAGTGTCAACGAAGACCCGACTTCGGCCCTCCTGACGGGTTACTCCTCGAGCACCCGGTGGTAGGCCCCCACTCTGAGGGACTCCATCCCCCCGTTGTGTGACTGACCCGTTGCCCTGCACACCGGCCCCCATACCTACAAACCATTGACCCCCCCCTTACCCAGGGGTAGGCTACCCGCTCTTTCAATCGCTCCGCACGGCACCCTAGGCCAGTTCGAACCCGTTCTGACCCTGTGCTGCAAGTGGAGGTCCCACTGTTCCGAATGCAACACTGCCCCATTCGGGCCGGTCTCCCCCCTGCGGGGTACCAGCCCGGGTGATTATTTATGGGTAGCGAGGCCTAGGAATCGGGCCTCCCCTGCCGGTGCACCCCTCCTCTCTGCCTCCCCCCCCCACTCGGACCACCAGCCAACGTTCCATGGCATCTTCATCCATGCGGTTGACCCTGCACCCGCTGCTTCTCGCAGCCCTCGTGTCTTGCCAGTCCACCTCGCCGACCTCGCTCATCAATGAGCAAGGCCAGACCGTTGCGAGCACGGCAAGTTCTGCCTCCCACGATGCCCAGCCCACTAAGGGTGCTAAGGCCAACTCCAGTCAAGGCGAGTCCATCGCTTGGGCAACGCGCCCTGCAAGCACTCCCAAGGTCATGCCCGCGGCGGCCGTCACCGGCGGCCAAGACGACGACCTGCTGCAAGATGCAGCGGACTCGATCAAGGCACGACGCGAGCGCCAGGCCTACCTCTCCAATCAATATGTGGAGCGCGGTCAATCCGAACTGAGCCGTGCAGACCTCCAAGCAGCCTTGGAGAGTTTCTCCGCAGCTGTGGAAGTCTCCCCCGCTTCCCAAGCAGCGCGAGACGGACTCCGTCGCGTACGCGCACTCATGGGAGACAGCTACGCCGATGCCGGCGAGGCTTTTGAAGACGAAAGCCAACGCATCATGGTCAAGCGCGCCCAATCCATTATGGAAGTGGAAGAGCACGTGAATGCCGGCGACCTCGCCCTTCGCGAAGCACGTTACGACGACGCCGTCCAGGCCTACCGCCAGGGTGAAATGGTGCTCATGGCGAGCCCCCTGATCTCCTCGTCAAACCTGAATCTCAACCTAGTGCGGGGCAAGAGTCGCGAAGCCGCCAACCTGCGCATGGAGGCTGAAGACGCCGCCGATGCCGCCGAACGAGCTGCTGCGCAGGCCGCCAAGGACCGCGCCGAAGCCGCAGAAAGCCAGCGCCGTGAGAACCGCCTGAGCGAATTCTACGAGCTGGCCAACAAGTCTTTCGTGGCCGACCGTTTCTCCGAAGCCGAGAGCTGGTGCCGTCAAATCCTTCTCGAGGATCCGGGCAACGAGGGCGCCATCTCCCTGCAACGCATCGCTCGCCAGTCGCGCCACCACCGGGCGAATGAAGAGAATCGCAAGCACTACCGCGAACAATGGCTTAAGACCTTTGAAGAGCTGGACACGATGAACGTGCCCCAGACGGACCCCCTCAAGTTCCAGCTCGAACGCTGGCGCGAGGTGAGCCAACGGGAAACGCACTCGACCCGCCAACTCGATCCGACACTCAACCCGCAACGCGACGCCGTCATGGCGCGCCTCGAGTCCGTACGCTTCGCACCCAACTTCGGAGGCCCCGACGACGAGGGCACCGAGCTTGAAAGTGTCGCTGCCTACATGCAGCAACTGACGGGCGTGAACTTCTGGATCTCCAACGCGGTGCGCGACGAGCTCGACGTAGAAGAGACCAGCATCATCCTCCACCTGCCCGAGCGCAGCGTGAAGAAGGTTCTGCAGATCATCTCCGAGACCAGCGATAGCTTGCGCTGGAAGATCGAGGATGGCGTCGTAATGTTCGTCACTCCTGACGAGATGATTGGCGGCCAGGTACTGGTGACCTACGGGATCCAGGATCTGATCCACCCCATCCCCGACTACCCGGGCAGTGACATCAACGTCTCCCCGTCGGACGGCATCGTGCCCCCGGATGAGGACCTTCCCGAGCGCGAATACAACGTGGTGGACACGGCCCTGCTTGAGGACCTGATTCGCAACAACATCGCCATCGAGTCCTGGGAAGCCGACATGGCCAACCAGATTCGCATCAACGACAACGGCATCATGGTGGTCAACCAGACCCCCGAGGTGCATGAGATGATCAACGCCCTCCTTGAGGACTTGCGGGAAGCCACCGGCATCATGGTGGACATCCACGCACGCTTCATGAAGGTCGAGGACAACTTCCTTGAGGATATTGGTATCGACTTCCGGGGCCTGGGTGCTCCGGGTGCCGGAACTGCAGCCAACTTCAACGACTTCGGTGACAGCGCCAGCGTGAACGACCTGGGAGATGCTCCCGGCCGTGACAACACGCTGGGTGCCTTCCTTGACGAGGGTGCTGACGGGGACGTGAAAGCCCGAGTCGAGGACCTCTATGACACCCAACTGGGCAGCGACTCGTTCCAGGCCTCTGGCGGCCTGTCGTTCCAGTGGACCCTCATCAGCGATATGCAGCTCGAGTTGATCCTGCGTGCCATTTCCAAGTCCGAGCGCATCGAGCTCGTGACGGCCCCTCGGATCACGGTGCACAACACCTCTCGCGCCAACTTGTCGGTCCTCAACCAGGTGGCCTACATCAAGGACTTCGACGTTGAGATCGCCCAGGCGGCATCCATCGCCGACCCGATCGTGGAGGTCATCCAGGACGGGGTCATTCTCGACGTCCGCCCGGTGGTTTCGGCCGACCGGCGCTTCGTCACCCTCGAGTTGCGTCCCACCATCGCCCTACTGAAGCGCCCCATCGAGGAACGCGTAACCACACTCGGATCTCAGAACTCGGTCACGATCATGCTGCCCGAAGTCGAGATTCAGCGCGTGCGTACTTCAGTGCCCCTCCCCGACGGCGGGACCGTGCTGCTGGGCGGCATGAAGGAATCGGAGAAGCAAGACCAACAGTCCGGCATTCCGATTCTGAGCAAGATCCCGATTCTCTCGGTCTTCTTCGAGCGCAAGGGAACTTACATCTCGAACCGCAAGCTCCTCATCCTGTTGCGGGCCAACATCCTCATTCCCACTGAACTCGCGCCCACGTCGGCCGAGATGGGCTTGAACGACTAAGGTCCCTCCTCACCACCGAGCAGCCTGCCCCGGGACTCCCCGGCGGCACCGCTGCTACCAGGCACCCGGCCTGGGCATCTTTGCCCCCCCCGCAAAGATGCCTGACACAGGTTGCCTTCGCCCAAACGGGGGGCCATACGCCCTCCGTTTTCATGTCTTCTGCGTTCTCTCTCCCCCCCACTTCTCTGGCAAGCTCTCGGTAAATCAGTCCGTAGCCCCCGCCCGTATGCGCGGGTAAGCAATGTACTGTCGCCTTGTAGCGGGTCCTGGACTCCCTCCCGGAGTTTGTGTGGACCTGAGCCTTCTTCAGCGCCCTGCCCGGTGCGAGATGAGCCCATGATTGCTGCCCCCACCCAACAAATCCCTTTGCTCTCCAACCGCAACCAGCCCGAGGCTTCAGCCCTGGTGGGCCGCGGCTGGCGACCCCTCCTAGCGATTCCATTCCTGCCTCTGGCCCTGCTCCTGACAAGTCCGGTTCAGGCCCAGATGAGCACCTCCGAGATCAAGGCGGAGATCGCCTTTGCCCGAGGACTGGCAGCCGACTGGACTTTCGTGAACTTGGCACAGGCCGTGCTCGGCACCGTCGAAGGACAGGGGATTTCAGGCAAGGCGCGCGAGGAACTCGAACTGGTGAAGTGCGAGGTCTTCGTCTCCGGAGCCCGAAGCGAACCGGATGCCCTCGCACGACTCGACCTCTTTGAAAGTGCCTTTGAGGCCTATCAGCTCTTCATCGACGGCTATCCCAATTCAGACTTCAAGAGTCAGGCCGAGACGGGC
>JAPKBO010000337.1 GCA_028823395.1 Planctomycetota bacterium
CAGGGAACCAATCGGTCTGAATCACAACGGTGGCCGGACAAACACCAGCCAGCCCTCCTGCGGGTGCTGCTGTTGTCGCGGGTGCTGCTGTTGTCGCGGGTGCTGCTGTTGTCGCCGGAGTGGCGGTTGTTGCCACTGTCTCCTCAACGGCAGGCAGCGCAGTGTCGCCCTCGTCGGAACCACAGGCCCCTGCTATTAACGAAACACCTAGCAAAAGGCTCAGAACAACTCGGCCTCGTTGATACATACCTGGTCCCCCTAGCGGATTGTGAATTTGATAGGCAGTCTCGAAATCCCGGGCGAGCCGGGCGAAGATAAGTTGGACCGCGATTGGGGACAATACGCGCAGTCCTTGCGCTGATCCACTCCCATGGTCATAGATTTCGTTACCAGCGACGCGAAATGCTTCCGAATTCGCAACTTTTCCGATCTGGACTACCCGCGATCAGGCAACTCCTCAATCAGGAAAATCGAAGCCAGCGATTTCTCGAAGTTGGCTAGCCATCGCTCCGACCACCTCGTCAAATAGACGGCGGCCCAGGTCCTCCGTGGCCCCTGAGGGATCTCCAATATGGCCCTGGGGTCCAAAATCCCGGCTGGTCCAGCCGAACTGAACCGATCCACCAAAGCGCACCCACTCATTGGCCGCCATCCACTCCGGAACACTGCGGACCGCCTGTTTCATATCGACTTGACCCGGCCGCAGGTATGCGAAGAGTGCCGTCTCATGCAACCCGCCGTGGATTCCCATCCCGAGTTCCTCTTCCGTGGATGGCCCACCCGAGGCGGGCGGAATAAACGGGTGAATAAGGAATGTAAGAAGGCCGTGAGCTACCCGAATGTCTCGACAGGCAGTAACCAGGAGGGAGGAGTTTCCCCCATGGCCGTTTAGGAAGACCAGTCGTCGAACTGGGGTGGCAGCTACACAGGCCGCTAGGTCGTCAAGCACTCGAAGCAGCGTTTCTGTGCTGAGCGACAGAGTGCCCGGCGACCAGACATGCTCGTTTGACTTGGAGACGGCCAGCGTAGGCAAGAGCCAGAGGTCAATGTCGTCTCCCGCCGCGTTCAACAGGGCCGAAGCAACTTCGTCTGCGATCACAGCGTCAACTGACATCGGCAGATGGGGTCCGTGTTGTTCGATCGCCCCCACAGGAAGTACGACCACCGAGTCCGAAGTCAGCGACTCCGCTGCTTCAGGTCCCGACAAATCGGCTAAACGTCCTGACATGAAGGAATCCTCTTCTTTTAGACTTTTTGACCTGGGTTAGCAGTTCTGGCCTGGGATGGCAGGCCACCAGCCAGACCCGGTGCTGGGCTTTCACCGGGTCCCTCCCAGCGGCCTAGACCCGGAACCTCCATGCCCAATTGCGCCAGCGCCCGTGCCGTCGTGCCAGTCACCAAGTCCTCTAGGTCCACTGGCTGCTCATAGAAGGCGGGCACCGGCGGGAAGATGACGCCACCAATCTCAGTGACGGTAGCCATCAAGCGGAGGTGACCCAGGTGAAGGGGCGTTTCCCGCACCATGAGCACCAAGGGTCTGCGTTCTTTAAGGGTCACGTCGGCGGCTCGAGTGAGCAGGTCCGCGCTGTGGGAGTGGGCTATGGCCGAGAGGGCACGAATGGAGCACGGCGCGACGAGCATTCCCGACGTCGGAAACGATCCGCTGGCCGGGCCAGCGGAGATATCTCGAATGGGGTGAACAACATCAGCCAGCGCCTCGACCTCGTCAATGGACCGACTCGTCTCGAGTCCCACGGTTATCCGGGCTGCCGCCGTGACTACAAGGTGGGTTACGACGTCGGGCTCGGCAGCTAGCAGCTCCAATGCGCGAATCCCGTAGGCAACGCCACTCGCTCCGGTCATACCAACGACGATTCGACGAGGCTCTGACATGGCCGTTTTTCTAGCAGGTGACACGCTTGTTGGCTCTACCAGTCGACGAAGCACAGGATCATTTGGCCGCGCTACCATCACCCTGTGTCTAGCC
>JAPKBO010000140.1 GCA_028823395.1 Planctomycetota bacterium
GTTTTTCATTTTCCGCTTGGGATAACGGCGGTTCCCCATAAAGCACCCCCCCCCCCCATATCTTTCCACGTGCAGTCTTCGCTTTCCAAAAAAGACCTAGAGCCATGTACGAGGTCGTATCCATGGGCTCCACGTCAAAAGGGCGTGGGCAAGCCCACGCCCTCCAAGGATGAATCCTCGTATCTAGATCACTACAGAGGAAGCTGGGGAAGCAGCACCGAATCGATCACGTGAATCACGCCGTTAGTGGTGTCGATGTCCAGCGTTACGATCCGGGCCTTATTCACGAAGACCGCTTTCTCGTGCACTCGGATGTTCAAGACTTGACCCTGCAAGGTGGTCAGGTCATGACCCTCCGCTACGGTTTCGGAATAGACTCGCCCCGGAATAACGTGGTAGGTCAGTACAGCCGCCAGGCTATCGCGGTTCTCCGGCTTCAAGAGGTTCTGAACAGTTCCAGCGGGTAGAGCCGCAAAAGCAGCATCGGTAGGGGCAAACACGGTGAACGGGCCAGATCCGCGAAGAGTCTCGATGAGCTTCGCAGCGTCGAGGGCTGCCGCCAGGGTCTTGAAAGAGCCCGCACCCACCGCGGTGTCGATGACGTCCAACATGCTGGGCACCATGACGGTGTCAATCACATGAATCACGCCGTTTGAGCACTCTATGTCGGTCTTGACAATTGCAGAACCACCGATCTTGAGAGCGCCGCCGGTTAGTGTGAAGTTGATTCTCTGACCATTCGCGGTGGCAGCAGAGTTAAGGAGCAAGACCGGCTCGGAATTCTTCATTCCCACCACATCCTTCGCGAGGACACTCCCAGGAGCAACGTGGTAGGTAAGTATCGAGGCCAGCAGGCCCTTGTTTTTGGGATCCAAAAGTCGCTTCATTTCAGCCTTGGGCAACTTGGCGAATGCCGCGTTGGTTGGAGCGAAAACGGTGAACGGGCCATCTCCCTGGAGGGTTTCCACAAGGCCAGCGGCCTTTAGTGCGGTCACGAGGGTCGAGAAGGACTTATCCGCAAGAGCCGTTTGAACGATGTCGTTCTGGGGGCGTGAAGCGAGGGCCGCCTTGCTCGACGAGCAGGAATCATCCGAACCTCCGAGTAACAAAAAGGAGGACAGGAGAGTCGTGGTAAGTAGAGTCGTGGTAAACATGTTATCTGTGGTGTTTGGGGTTGTGAGACACGAATGTATGTCTGTCACAGCCATCTTCGATCGGTCCCCGATTCCGGATGCAGCAAAACGCACTTTCTCGCGAACCTCAACGAGGCGTGACCGCGTAAGGGACTAGAAGAGGATTCATCTGCGAGCGGCACCCTCCTGTTACGGTTCTACTGGAGTTCCAGATTGAAGGCCCAGCCCCTAAAGGGCCTGGTGTGCTGAGGGTCGGGAAGGGCTTCCCAGCAGCCCTGAACGTGCATTTTAGGTAATTGTCCGTAGTGGGTAAATATTTCAGGCGTTGTTGCATCCGAATACCGCAGAGCTGCGAACACACTTGTGTGAATAGTGCAAATCAAACGATTCAGAGCCGGTGGAGCAGCCGCGCTTGGCGTCCCAAAAACTGGTTGGTTGCACTCTCGTGCATAGCCATCACCTGCTTGATTTCACTGTCATGTCAGTCTTCGGTGAAGAACCGTAACCCCCTAGGTGAGTACTTGCCTGCGGTCAGCGGTGAGGCTCTCACGGGCGAACACTTAACCCTTCCACTGCAAGTGCCCAGTGTTCTACTCGTTGGTTTCGTCCAGGAGGCCCAATTCGATGCAGATCGTTGGCTGGTGGGGCTTCTGGATAACCCGAAAGACATCCGTATCCTGGAAGTCCCTACTGTTCGTGGTTTTATTCCCGGCCTCATTTCAGGGACCATCGATTCGGGCATGCGCAGCGGAATTCCTCAGGAGGATTGGCCCTCTGTGGTGACCCTGTACGGTGAGGACGCCTCAACGGTGGTGGATTTCACAGGTAACGAGCGGCCAAGAAACATGCGTGTTCTGTTGCTCGATCAAAATGGTCGGGTCTGTTGGTTTCACGACCGTGGTTTTTCCGCAACTCACCTCATCGATCTCAAGCGGGCAGTGGATCAGGTAAACGACCAATGACAAGTGACTCAGAAACTGAAGGGTGGCGCAGTTGGCATGATGCAAGTGAGCCTATAAGGCTTGGGGTGTCCTCCTGTTTGCTTGGTGAACTGGTACGTTTCGATGGAGGCCACCAGCGTGACCGCTTCGTTACCGACGTGCTGGGCCCGTGGGTCGAATGGGTGCCTGTTTGTCCCGAAGTTGAGGTGGGAATGCCTACTCCGCGGCCCACGATTCATATTGAAGAAGATGAGCGCGGTGAACAGCTCGTGGCACCTTCTACCGGCGAGAACTTCACCGAGGCAATGACGGCCTATTCAAAGCGCCGGGTTGGTGAGCTTGAAGCAGAAGGCCTCGACGGTTACGTGCTCAAGAAGAACTCGCCTTCCTGTGGCCTGTCACGCATTAGCGTTTACAAGAACGGCAAGCGAGCCCACCGTGGCGGTGTAGGCCTATTTGCAGCAAGTTTGATCGCAAATTCTCCTCTCCTGCCCATTGAGGAGGAAGGCCGCCTCAACGACCCAGGGTTGCGCGAGAGCTTTATCGAGCAGATTCTGTGCCGCAACCGGTGGAGGTTGGCGGTCAAACGAGGCCTCACGCGCAAGCGCCTGCTCGACTTCCATACGGCACACAAACTCATCCTCTTTTCCCACAACGAATCTGCTAGCCGGCGCCTGGGACGCCTATTGGGAGAGATGTCGAAGACGCCCGACGAGGCGCTCTTCGCTCGTTACGAGTTGGACTTCCATATGTGCCTTCGTTCCAAGATGACGAGAAAGCGTCACACGAATGTGCTGCAGCACGCGATGGGTCACCTGAAGCAATTCTTGGACTCAAAGGCCAAGCAAGAAATCCTGACAACTATTGAGGACTTCAGGCAGGGGTTACTGCCGCTCATCGTCCCGTTGACCTTATTGAAGTTCAACATGAACCAGTACTCGGTGGACTACCTCCGTGGGCAATTATATTTTGACCCACATCCCAAGGAACTCATGCTTCGCAATCACTGCTGAGGCCAGAGGATCAGCAATGAAAGGACTCATTCTGCTCACCGGAGCAACGGGATATATCGGAGGCCGACTGCGCACTGCTCTTGAAGAGCTGGGCGCCCCATTGAGGTGCATGGCCCGCAAGCCAGCAGTTCTTCAGTCTCGGGTAGCGCCAACGACAGAGGTCGTTGAGGGGGACATCCTGCGACCGTCAACTCTGGATTGCGCCCTCGTGGGTGTGGCCACAGCTTACTACCTGGTCCATTCCATGGGAGCCAAGGAAGGCTTCGAGGAACGCGATCGAGTTGGAGCCCAAAATTTTGCAACGGCGGCAAAGCGCGCTGGGGTGAAACGGATCATCTACACAGGTGCATTAGCTAATGGCGATGACCTCTCGCCACATCTGAGGAGTCGCCATGAGGTTGGGGCCATTCTCCGTGAATCCGGTATCCCGGTGATCGAACTCCAGGCATCCATCGTCCTTGGGGCAGGAAGTCTTTCCTTCGAGATGATTCGTGCCCTAGTCGAGCGCCTTCCCATCATGATCACCCCGCGCTGGGTCGAAGTCCGGGCCCAGCCCATAGCGATCGCAGACCTGCTCGCCTATCTGATCGAGTCACTCGACCTGCCCCTACACGGCAGTCGGGTATTTCAAGTTGGCGGTGCAGACAAGGTGTCCTACGGAGGTCTGATGCGGGAATATGCCCGTCAGCGCGGCCTTCGCAGAATCATGATCCGTGTCCCGGTTCTGACGCCAAGGTTATCGAGCCTTTGGCTTGGGTTGGTCACACCGCTGTACGCCAGAGTCGGCCGCAAGTTGATCGAATCGATCAAGCACCCGAGCGTGGTCTCTGACCAAGAGGCCCTAGGTGTATTTAGCGTAAGGCCCCAAGGCCTACGAGAAGCTATGTCCGCGGCGCTCTTGGCAGAAGAACACGAACTTGGAGAAAGTCGCTGGTGCGACGCCGTCTCATCCGGCGGTGACTTGCGTAACAGCCCCGGGAAGACCCCCTACAAGCGGGTCGTCGATTCGCGGGAGGTTACTGTTCGCGCGACTCCCGAGAACGCATTCGAGCCTATCCGTCACATTGGCGGGGACCGGGGCTGGTACGCCTATGACTGGCTTTGGAGGTTACGTGGATTCTTGGACCTCTTGGTTGGTGGCGTAGGCGTACGCCGAGGCAGGCCCATGGCGGATGAGCTGCATATCGGCGACCCACTCGATTTTTGGCGTGTGGAGGCCTACGAGTCGGGCAAATTTCTCCGTCTCAGCGCTGAGATGAAATTACCTGGACGCGCTTGGCTCGAATTCGAAGTCCGCCCGCATCCGGATGGCGCGAGCATACGGCAAACGGCCCTCTTTGATCCGGTGGGTATCCTCGGCTTGGGGTACTGGTATCTAGTGTATCCCCTGCATCGCACGGTGTTTTCCGCCATGCTTTCCAACATCGCGGCCGCAGCAGGGGAAGTTGCCGACCGGCCGGATATCAGTGCTGCGGCTTGTTCCGAAAGCAAAGTCACCGAAGCAGAGACCGGCCGCTTCCCGGTCTAGAGTTGAGTGCCCGACAAGGGGCAAACCCCCCTTCTTATCCAGCGCGGCCTGGCCGAGGACCCGGACCTTTCCCCGATCAGACCGACGGGGACGGCTGGAAAGGTGTCGTCGCCCCGAGCATGGCGCCGTCCCACAAGCGCCGGCGGGCTGTCAGCGCGAGGATGGCGGCATCTTCCGCCTGCTTCCACTTCAACAGATCGTCTTTGCACAGTTCCTCGACCATCTGCAGCGCCAAGGGGCCGTGGGTTTCGCCGTCCAAACTGATATGCAGGTCAAGGTAGTCACGGAATTGCTCAAGCATCCCGGGGAACTTGACTACCAGATCATCGAGCAGCCTTAGGAACATATCGGGAATGACCTCTTCACGACCGAAGGTGAAGGCGGCAGCTGCGCAGTGGACGGGGGCATCCGCCACGAAACCCCAGGTCGTGTTCACGAAAGCCCGGGTGTTGTCGTGAATGGGCAGATCCAAAAGGGCCTCGGGGACGGTGTCTCCCCCCTGGAGCCGCTGGCCGAAGAGGTCGATGGCAGAGGTGTCGGCCTCGCTCTTCAGCATGGAGGCATGGTAGAGCTCGAAGTGTGAAACAAAACTGCCGCTTCTGTTCGTCCCGCTCTCTTCTTCCAGGACAAGTTCGTTCACAAACCTCCTCACCAGGGGGTTTCCGGTCACGCGCCAGGGAAGCTCGACGCAACTGAGCTCCCGCTGTAGACGCTTGAGCAGACTCATGAAGTCCCAGACAGCAAACACATGCTGGGACTGGAAGTAGCGGATGTCCTCCATCGTTTGGATGGAGTTGTAGAGCGGGTGCTCGACCACCCCGCGACGGGCGGGTTCAATCGCGCTCAACAATGAGCGGAGGTGCAGAGATCTGGGCTTTTTCACAACCGGAGAGGTGATGGTGAAGGGATATGTGATCCACCATTATACAGGCTGAAGATGTGCCCGTCTGCCCCGGCGAGCGCTTCTGCAAGCCGAGTCCCCTTCGCCATTTTCAGCACGACCCCCAAGATTCCCGGGATCAAGGCTCACGGACTTAGAACCAAGAGCGTGACCGGATTGGGGTGACCGTCAACCGGGCTGGGCTCTCCGTATTGTTCATGTAACCCGACCCTGTCCGAGGCCTTGCTCCAGAATTGGGAATCCATGAGTGGCTGGACTCCACTCCGTTCCCAGGGAATCCAGCGAGTCGGAACGCGGCGGAGAGGTCACCTCTCGCCCATCAACTTCAACATCGCTTGGGCAAATGCATTGCCCATGCGGTTGAACCAGATTGCGCTGCCTAGATAGTGGTAAGCATGGTCGGAACCAACCTTCTCCCACTCCTCGATATTTTCCTTCCAGGTCGGGTAGAGCGCCTCAGCAGCCTTGTCCACCAGAATATCCGTGCGCACGGCCCGCACATTCTTGCGGAACCCCTTCACCTTCTCCATGGCCAGTTGCGCCTCTTGCACGGCGAGCATGGCCCCCTTGGCGGGCTTGGACTGATTCTGCCCCATGACTCCGATCACGAAGGGCAGCTTGGGAGCCTTCAGATCCCGCCGGACATCCTTGATGAAGTGCTCCATGTTCGAGGCGTACTCGAGTTCGGCGCCTTCGTATTGATCGTTCCAGCCCTGAAACCAGACGAACCCGGCCAACTCGGGGGTTTTGCCCTTTAAGGCCGGAAAGCGGGTGCCCATCTCGGCCAGGGTGACCTGCACTTCGGTCATCATATTGCGGTAGGACTTGCCGTAGTCTGCCCGGATGCCTTCAATGGTCGGCATGGGCCTGTTTCGGTTGTTCTTCTCATTGTCCTTCTTGGTCCTCTCGGTCAGCTTTTCATACTCGGCCTGAATCCGCTCCTCGGGAATGCCGGCGCTCGGTGACCTGAAGAGCTTGAACAGAGAGTGCCCACCCCAGGCCGTTTTGATCAAGAGGACGGGTTCTTCAAACGCGTCCCCCAGGGCTGTACCCAGCTCAAGCTCTACGCCCGTTCTGTTGGGGGATCCGTAACCGATGGTCAACCCTCCGCGCCGTCCCAGGTAATTTATGAAGACGTCTTCGCGCGTAATCCATTCGCCGTCCTTGCGCAGGTGAGCGAAGTGATCTGCGGTTTTTGGGTTCGTGGCCTGGTATTCGACCAATTTGTTCTGCGCCTTGCCCTCCATGTTGGACTGTCCCGCCAGGATGAAAACTTTGACGCGTCCGTCAGCCCGAGCTGATCCGCCCAGCAGAAGGAATGCCACAAGGGTAAAAAAGAAGATGCGTGTGTTCATGATAGTTGGGTTGCTCCAGTTAGGCCGTTGTAGGGATATACAGGTTACTTAGTTGCAGGTTTCGTTTTGCCGTAGAAAACGGGCTTGCGCTCCATGGTTGAATGCTAGCGACTCGAACCCCGGCTGAGAGCCGGGGGTTGATGGGGACCCTGCTGGCCTGGGCAGGCTAAGAAGAAGGGACTCAAAATCACTTGCCCGTCTGACTCGCTTCGAGTCCTTGCCGTGCCATAAAAGCCGCCTGGGCCCTCTGGGCTCGGCACCTTGTTGAATGAAAAGCTTTCGCTTACAGTGTTGTACCGACCCCACTCCACCCCCCGGACATTCACTTTGTGGCCTGTCCATTCAAAAGGAATTCCTCATGCTTCATTTTCCCCAACAAAGAACCATCCGCAACTTGATTGCAGGTACAGGCCTGCTCTGCTTTGCTGCGCCGAGCTTTGCACATGTCAATGTCGTTGCTCCGAACGGAGGCGAAGTCTTCAATGCGGGTGATCAGGTCAGCATTGAATGGATCATTGCTGTGGCCCACCCAACACAGAACTGGGATGTCTGGTATTCGTCTACCGGAGCCCTGGGTCCCTGGATTCCAATTGCTATCGATCTGCCGGCGGGAGACATTGCGCAGGGAGCTGTACACACTTATATGTGGACCGCCCCGAATGTATCGTCCACCGAGATGTTCGTGCGCGTGCGTCAGGACAACTCAGCAAATGACTACGAAGACATTTCCAACGGAGACTTCACGATCCAACTCACCTGCTGTGGCATCGCCTATTGCGATCCCAGTAATCTGAACTCTGCGGGCCTGCCCGCTCAGCTAGAAGCTAGCGGGTCCCATCTGGTCACCGACAACAACTTCATTCTGCGCGCTCTGCAACTGCCCCCGAATCAGTTCGGGTACCCCTTGTTCTCCAATGCGCAAGCTGCCGTTCCGGTGGCTTCCGGGATCCTTTGCCTGGGTGGTCAGATCGGTCGTTTTACTTCTAACCTGTTCAACTCTGGCGGGGCCGGAGATTCCGGTCCACTCGCCATCGATCTGAACAACCTGCCATCGCCCCCAGGTGGAGCGGTTCTGCCCGGGGACACCTGGAACTTCCAGGTTTGGTACCGGGATGTTGGGACCTCGAATTTCACAAGTGCAGTGACCGTTGTATTCCAGTGACCCGCTGATCAGTGGAATTGCGAATGCTGCGTCTGGCCCGTAAGGGTGCGTTGAATCAGAGCTTCAATGGACCCTCAGGCTGTTCCCTGCCTAGAGCGTAATGCAGGCTCACCTGCCGCGACCATGACAATCAAGCCGAGTCGTTCTGATGCCGAAGCAATGTCACATCGGGCCTTACTGGTGGCGTTATGCACCGCTCGGTACGAGTTTGCGGACCCACCGCAACAGAAATACTAGCTGGCGAACGAGCTCTGGCATAAACTAGTGGGCATGAACTTCAAGGGCCACCTCTCACTCGTCATCCTTCCACTCCTCGTACTTGCGGTCTCTCCCCGTGGTGACCTCCCCGTCGCGCACATTACCGGTGAGGGCTGGAGCGAGCTCACCCTGGCGGATTTCGTCAATGTGAATGGTGACGAGAACACCTGGAAGGAGGTCGACGGGGTTATCCAATGCAGTGGCACACCCGTCGGCGGGGCACGCAGCCAAAAGCAATATACGAACTTCGAGATGGTCCTCGAGTGGAAGCACGAAACCTTCGCCGGCAACTCGGGCGTCTTCCTGTGGTGCCCCGAGTCCGCATTCACCGACCTGCCGCCAGGCTCCCTGCCCCGGCAAGGCATCGAGGTCCAAGTACTCGACCTCGGTTACGAGGAGAACTGGGAGAAGGGTCACAAGGGAGAACATTCAAACTGGTTCACGAGCCACGGCGATGTCTTCCCCGTCGGAGCGTCTTCCATGAAAGCATTCACCCCGATGATCGATTACATGGCAGGCGAAACGACCTACACAGTCGGCAACCCAACGAGTTCACGCAGCTTCCCCACCAAGCGCCTAGTGCGAAAGCACAAAGAATGGAACCACTACTACATTCGCGCAATCAACGGCGAGGTGCGACTCTGGGTCAACGGTCAGGAAGTAACCGGAGGAAACGAGTGCAAGCCCGCCACAGGCTACCTGGCCCTCGAAGCAGAAGGTGCACCAGTCGCATTCCGCAACCTGCGCATCCGCGAACTACCTTAGGTCTCAGGGGTCGCGTTGGTCGGCGAGAGGTTCTTTACTCCGTGGGCGTTGGCTTTCGGAGGGGAGGTTGAACTCTCATCCAGCGCAGACTCATCTGCATAATCGGACCCATTCCGAGGGCGAAGATCAAGGTGCCCCAGCCCAAGGCGCCGCCCAGGAGCCAGGCGCTGGACAGCACTGTTAGTTCAACGGCAACGCGGGTGACACGCAGACTCTTTTTGAAGCGATCGGTCAATCCCAATATGAAGCCATCTCTCGGGCCCGCCCCGAAGTTTGCGCCGATATAGAGGCCCGTGGCCAGGCCCATCATGAGCATCCCTCCCGCCATTTGAAGGGTGCCCTCGATTCCACCCGGCGCCACTGGCAGCCAGGGTTGAACACGCAGTAGGTCGATCCAGGGGCCGATCACGATCATGTTGAAAATCGTTCCGAGGCCCGGCCTCACGTTCAGGAAGAGGGCGCTCACCACGATCAGCCCCAGGCCCGTGACTTGGCTAATGCGCCCGAAGGACATGCTGCTGTGCTTGGTCACGCCATCGTGGAACGAGGACCATGGGTCGAGGCCTATGTGAGCTTCCAGCATCAACGC
>JAPKBO010000141.1 GCA_028823395.1 Planctomycetota bacterium
GACTCATGATTGGAATGAGCCCCTGCGCACGATTCACTTCCGTGCTGAGGGCTCGCACGAATACACCGCACTTCTATACCTGCCCAAGGAGCGCCCCACGGACGTCTTTGACGCGGAGGGCAAGGCTTCGCGGGTTAGCCTCTACGTGCGACGAGTGCTCATCATGAAGGAGTGCGAGGAGTTGCTTCCGCCGTGGTTGCGTTTCGTACGCGGTGTGGTGGAGTCCGCTGATTTGCCCTTGAACGTGAGTCGCGAGCTTGTGCAGGACAACCCCAAGGTGGGGCGCATTCGCAAACGTCTTGTGAAGAAGGTCCTGGATACGCTGGGCTCCATGCTCACCGGAGAGCGCGGCGAGTACGAAGGCCTTTGGCTGGCATTTGGGTCGCTGATCAAGGAGGGCATCTACTTTGGTGACGATGAAGAGTCCCGCATTTCCAAGCTGTGCCTGTTTGAGAGCAGTCGCTCCGAAGGCTGGACCACTCTGGCCGAGTACGTGGGCCGGATGGGGAAGGACCAGGAAGCCATACACTTGATCTGTGGTCCTGACCGCAAGACTCTTGAGACCTCTCCGCACCTGGAGGCGCTCAAGGCGCGTGGGGAGGAGGTGTTGCTTCTTACGGATCCTGTTGACGAGTGGATGCTGCAGCGCCTCACCGAGTTTGACGGGAAGCCCTTGCGGGCGGTGGATCGTGGAGCGACACAGGAAGCCGACGAGGACAAGGCTGAACGGGAGGCCAAGCAGGAAGAGAGCAAGGACCTGCTCGAAGCTCTGCACAAGGCCCTTGATGAGCACGTCAGCGAAGTGCGCTTCACGAGTCGGCTCAAGGACAGTGTGGCCGTCCTAGTGGGTGAGGAGCACGGAATGAGCGCACACCTCGAGCGTATGCTGCGCGGGAACGGTCGGGAAGTTCCCGTGACCAAGCGGGCACTTGAGATCAATCCTGAGCACTCCCTGGTGGCTGGGCTGCGAAGCCTGCACGAGACCGACCCTAAGAGTCCGCGTCTTGCTGAGTTTGCCGAATTGCTCCACGGGCAGGCTCTTATAGCCGAAGGGTCGCCGGTGGTGGACGCCTCGCGGTTTGCAGGGCTAGTCACCCAACTCATGGTGGGTTCCGTCGAAGACTAGGTGCGCTAGGCCACGACCGGCGTGCCTTCGCTTGCCGTGCGAGCTGCGTACAACTCGCTGAGACGGATGCTCATTGGGCCGGGGGTTGCACTCCCTATGGGGCGTCCGTCGATGCGGGCGACTGCGGCCAGCTCGCCCATCGTGCCCGTACAGAAAACCTCGTCGGCCCTGTATAGCTCTGCTTGCGATACGGAGCGCACCTCGGCCTCGATACCCTCGCTTGTGCAGATCTCCAACACCGTGGCGCGCGTGACACCCTCAGGGCATGCGCGAGTGGTCGGGGTGAAGAGCTTTCCGTCGTTGACGCCAAAGATGTGCGTGGCATTGGTCTCGGCTACAAAGCCGTGTACGTCGAGCATCAGGGCATCATCTGCGCCCGCGGCGTTGGCTTCGACCTTGGCCAGGATGGACTGCAAGAGATTATTGTGGTGGATCTTGGGGTCGAGGCAGTCGGCGGGGAAGCGGCGTAGGGAGGAGCTCACCAGGTTGAGACCGGTCTTGTCGTAGACCGGGGCCTTGTGTTCCGCGAGTACGATCAAGGTCGGACCCGCTTGATTGAGCCGAGGATCCATGCCCGAAGTGATCTTGGTTCCCCGTGATAGGGTCAAACGGATGTGAACTCCGTCGCGCATCTGGTTGGCTTCAAGTGTCCGACGGATGGCGTCCAGGATCTGGGCCTCGTCGGGGATCTCCTCGAAAGCCAGGGCCAGTGCCGAGTGGCGCAGGCGCTGCAGGTGCTGGTCCAGTTTGAAGATGCGACCGTCGTAGAGGCGAAGGCCTTCCCAGCAACCATCCCCGCCCTGAACGAGGGAGTCGAAAACGCTGACCTTGGCGTCGTCGCGGTGGCGTAGCTCGCCGCCTACCCAGATCTGGAGGTCGCGATTGGCTTCGTTGAAGTTTTGCTTCATGATTGAGATCGTAGTCGGTGGGGGGCGAGAAGCTCGTAGAGTTCTTCACACTGGGCCAGAAGCTCTTCCTGGCCGTCGGGCAGGGTTGCAACGCTTTGTCGGTAGGGGGCAAAGCCGGTGGAATCCAAGGCATTGCCGTACCAGGCCTCGGCCCAGCATCCATCGGTAGGCCGTGTACCGCGCGGCCAACTCAGCATGGCCTCGTCGAACCCTATCCCGAGCACCTCACAGAGGGCGCCCAGAATGTCGCGCGGATTGCGCAGGAGATCGGCGGAGTCGATCACCGGAGGGGGGGAGCCCGTGCGCTGAGTTTCCTGATCGAACAGCTCCACCTGCTGTGGGAGGCCGGTATCCATAAGGCCTGAGCCAGGAATGATCTGGAGCAGGGAGGGGAGCATGGCACGGGGCTCACGTATCAGGAAGACGTTTCGCAGGCTGCCCACCCAGTCACGGGGCATGTCATCGAGCAAGTGATGGGCCATGTGCTTCTGGTAGAAGATCTCAGAAGAATTCTCTGAAGGCCCCGTAAGCCATTGAATGACCTTGTCCAGGTCACATTCGTGCTGCTCCTGTATCTGGGCAGCCATGGGGTGGGGTAGCCCAGTGGCCTTCAGGTAGTGAGCGTAGAGGGGCTCATCACAAACATGCACATCCGCGCGCGCACCAAAGGAACGCATGAGGGCGGTGGAAATGTTGCGCGGACCCGACCACGCGGCGATTCTAAGGCCCGGCGGGTCCATTGTGCCGTAGGGCTGCATTCTTCAAGGTCACCGCACTTCGACTAGGTAGTCAAGTGCTAGGGGGTGCATTCACCGACCCGCAGCCATCGACCTAGAGGAAGAGGATGGAGAGGCCGTCCGTGAAGTTGCTGGTGTTGGTCGGGTTCTTGTCCCGGAACCAGCCCACAAAATTCCAGGTGTCCCCGGGCAATACACTCGACTGCACGGGGGGCGGCATGTTGGTCAGGTCGATAGTCAACTGGAATGAGCCTGCGCTACCTGAGTTTTGCAGCGACCCTGAGTAGCGTCCCATCTTGCCGCCCAGGCAGAGGTTGCCCTGAGCTCCGCCGGGATTGGCAATGAACCCGGCGGTCTGAGATGTCAAGAAGTAGCCAAACTGGTTGGTGGGCAGCATTGAGGCGCCCAAGGTGACGTTGTTGGCCGCCGCCTGCTCGGAGCCCGTCGCACCCATGATGGCTGGAAATCCACTGGAGTTAGGCACTGCGGGTCCACAGTAGTTCGTACCTATGGGGCCACCGGGTTGGTTGAGATCGTTGACGAACAGGTTCGTCCCAGCGCAGTCCCCGAGGATTAGATCGAGGTCCCCGTCGTTGTCCACGTCGAAGACAGCCACATCGTGGATGCCACGTAGGTCGCTGGTGCTGAGGCCGGTAAGCCCTGTAGATCCGCCACCGGACTCCTCCTTCAGGGTGATGTTTCCACCCACGGTGCCGCCCTTGTTGTGGTACACGTGCATCCGTCGGGCGCAGCCGGGGATGTCCACGTCCACATCGCAGATGAGGACGTCGTTCCAGCCATCGTTGTTCAAGTCGCAAACGATGTTGTTGCTCCCGAACCCGTCATCGGTGTTATAGGTGAAGGCTGCACTCCAGTTGACCCGACCCAGGGCGTCATTGCCCTTGTTGAGCAGGTAGCGGTCAGCACCATCGTCACTGATGACCATGTCCAGCTTGCCGTCCTTGTTGAGGTCACCGACGTTGGCGTGGTACGGGGCGCCCGAGTAGGCCTGATCGTAGATGTTGAAGAAACCCACGTTGGCTGGGTTGTTGTAGTCAACGATGACTCGTGGTCCTGCGGCGCCCGTAGAGCCCAGTGCCGTATCTTTGATGATGTCGTTGTGGCCATCGCCGTTCATGTCTGCGATGACGGCGGACACGGCGAAGCTTGAATCCAGCATAGCGGAGCTCATGCGCGCGTTACTCTCGTCGGTAAAGTTGCCCGTGCCATCGTTCACCAGCAGCTTGTCGTTTAGGTCCACTACAGCCGACTGCTCATAATGAGCGAAGTATAGGTCGGGGAAGCCGTCCCCGGTCACATCGCCAACAGCCACGGCGCAGAAGTTCGGGAAGGCCCCGAAGTCGGGAATGAGGGCATCCTCATAACGCAGCCCCAGCCAGTCTCCGGCGCCGTTAGGACCTTGGTTGATGTAGATGCGCGGATGGGAGATGTTCTTGGGCTGACCGGGGGATATCGTGGTGGCGGTGATCACGTCCAGCCATCCATCTCCATTGACGTCGGCGATGGCCACGTCACGGTCGTTCGTGCCCGTCTTGAATCCGTTGTCGCCGGCGACGCTTGAGTCGGTCGCGTACTGTGAGGTGCGGTCAGTCAGAATGCCGCCCTCGTTCATGAGCAGGACGTTTACCTTCCCGCCGGCGTTGGTGTATGGAGTCTTGCGCACGATGACCAGGTCGGTCCAGCCGTCCTGATCCAGGTCGCCCCATGCGTAGTCTTTCTCCTCAGAGTCGTTCATCACCGTGCTGTTGTTTGCATTCAGCCGGCTGTTGTCCTTCGTGTAGCTGGCCCACCCGATCTGAGCTTGAGCGAATTGCGCTGTGAGGGTCGCGCAGACGATAAGTGCGAGGGATCTTGTCATGGTGACGGGGCTGGAAGAGTGAAACATGGTGGTCTTTGGCTTACTGCGGCTATTAGGGGCAGATGGTGAAGCTGATGGCGTCGGTCAGGCCGACTCCTGTTCCGTCCGTCTGGAGGGTGTCGCGGAACCAGCCCTGGGCGTACACGATAGTACCAGGGGTGAGCCCGTTGGCCGTCATAAAGCCCTGGCTCAAGTGGAAATCCAGGTTCCCGTCACAGAGGCCCTTGGTGCCCCCTGTAAGGCCAACTGGCGTTCGCTTTATGTTGCCTCCCAGGCACAGGGTGCCCCCGAAGAAGGGCATGTTGCCCGGGGCCAGGCTGAACAGGAAGAGGCCGGCTTCACCCCCTTGCACGGAGGTGGCGCGCAGGTGGAAATTGTTGGGTCCCGAAACGGAGGGGCGTCCCTTCCACTGCATGAGGGGGGTGCATCCCGAAGAGCTGGGTTTGGAGGTGCAGTAGTTGGATGGGGCACAGGCCTCGACGATCACGGTCAGCTCGCGCACGGTCCCGATTTCCAAGGCCACGACAGGGTAGAAGAGTGAACCGCTGACGTTCTTCTCGAGGGCGTTCCCCATGGGGTTGGTCAGGCGCAACTTGTAGGTTCCCGGCGTGCTGGGAGCCAGGGCCGTTCCAGTGGCCAAGGTACTCCAGGAGCCGCGTTGGGCGACGTCTACAACCACCGTGCCTGAAGGTGTCGGGGCGAAAGAGTTGGCGATGGTGTTCATGGCACCGCCTACTTGAATGAGAGCACCGGCGACGGGCGTGCCGCCGAAGCCGGCAGGGTTGCACAAGCCATTGGGGCTTACGAACTCGCTCATACTCCCATCTTGGGGTGGGCTGGCAGGGGCGAGTGCACCACCGTCGTAGGCCAAGTCAAAGCTCACCATGGCGAGGCCGTCGGTTTGCTTGTTGGAGAGGGTGGCGCGTACCTGATAGGTGAACGTAGCGCCGGGAGATACCCACAGGGTGCTGCCTCCGGAGTGCACGCTCAGGTTGAGGCGCGTTTGCACGGGGAGGGCGGGCAGTGGCGGGCTTGTCACTTGACCTGTGAAGGCGCGCTGCAGTGCACCGAACTCGGTCAGGTCGAAATCTCCATCAGCGTCCAGGTCGGCTATTGCCTGATCGTCGTCGGGCCCGATTGTGCCGCCCGGACCGGTCAGCCAGGGCTGAATAAAGAACCAGTCAAACTCATCGAGGTCGTTGTCCAACTCGTAGTCGAACTCGGTTTGACCCAGGGACTCCAGGAAGTCCACCAGCTTGACCTGGTCGCTAGCGACAAGATTGTTGAATGCATCTCGGGACGCCGCAGCTTCTCCGTCGTGGGCGGCAATAGCGGCCACCATCAGGTCGTGGAAGGTGCCCCCGGCGATGCGCCCGTCGTGCAGGAACGAGTTGCGCAGGGCGAGGCCCCACAGGGGGCGGGTGAACATCTGGGTCTCGCTGGCGTTGGCCTGGACGATGCCGTCACCGAGGCTTCCCATGTCGTGAACCAGCAGGTCCGAGTAGGGCTTGATAGCCACGCCTGAGAGGCTGGGTTCGGGAGCTGCTCCGGTGACGTAGTCGCGCACGTGGCAGTCTGCGCAGCCCACAAGATTGAATACGCTCTCGCCGAGCATGCCAGAGCGGGGTGTTTGCGCGGGCGCGGCGAGCAGGCGCTGAAAGGTGGTCCAGTGCTGTACGTGGGTGATGCCATTGACGTCAGGCTTGTCTTCGGGGTCCGCCACCGAATCGCAAGCAGCCAGCAGATTCTGGTCGCCATTGGGCGCGTTTTCCGTGGGCGCGAATGGGGACGTCAGTCCCATCTCGTTCAGTCCAGCCCCAATGGAGAAGGCGATGGCATTCAAGGAGTCACCCTTCCACCCGAAGCGTGCCGGCCTTAAAGGGCCACCCGGTTGTGTGACGTCGCCTACGTAGCTTACGAAGCCCGACAGGCCAGGCCCTTGGTTGGCGGCGTTGGCTTCGATGTCCGCGTCTAATACTTCGCTCAGCAACCCGCTTCCAAAGGTAATGGGGGTCTTGCGCATGGCGATGACGGTGGCTTCCGGCGGGACAACCTCGCGGCATTGCAAATCTTCAGACTGATCCTGGAGAAGGCTACCGCCCAAACTTGCAAGGGGGTCGAAGGGTGCACCACCGATGGCAGCTTTGCCGAACCGGGTGACGACGCGGGTACCCGAGCCGCCCACGCCGGGGTGGTTGTGGCAACTGGCACATGCGGGTTCGTTGAAGATGGGGCCCAAGCCATCCTGTGTCGTGAGCGGGGTCAGAAAGTCAATCTGCCCCAGGAGGAACAGGTTGCGCTCGCCGGCCGAGAGGCCCGGCACGGGTTGCCCCATGAAGGGTTGCGGCTCCTGGTTGGCGAGGAGGGGGCTTGCTCCGGTCACGGCGGCGACCAGAAACGAAATGGCCTTGATGGACATGGGGCTTTGAAATGGGGGGCTAATTGAATTTACCGGCCTAGTCAATTTACCGGATTCCTGGGGTCTGTGGAGGTCCTCATCACTATGGCCTGCCGCTGGAAGGGGGCGAAAGGGGTGCAGGTGGATTGATTGCCCCAGAGGGGGACTCCGCTAAAGGACTCCTAGGCTTTGCAGGGCCCCGACGTAACCCGCCCAACTGCCGGAATGATCACTGCTTTCCTTCGCGGCTTCCCTAAACAGGCCCCGGAGACGGGTGTGGACATCGGGGCTGCGCACTCCGAGGTCCAGGCTGCGTGTCAGGAAACGGCTCTCAAGACCCCCGCCCTCGCCGTCAAGGGGACGGCTCAGCCCATATTGAAGCGGCCCCCAGCCGTAGCGGGTTTCTACACCCAGATCCAGCCCATCAGCTGGCATGTAGTTGGGGCCCCATTCAGAACTCTCGCAGTAAGGGGCGGTCTCGAAGCCCCCCTTGGGAGCTACGGCGAAGTGCCAGCGCGGTCCGGCCAGGGGTGTATCACTGTGCAGAGTCGGCCGCGGCTCGCTCCAGACCGGACCCCAGTACAGAAACTCGAGGGCTCGGTGATGCAATTCAAGCAGGGCGCTTGAACGCTTGGGGTCCACACCTTCGAGCACCGACTCGATCAAGCATCGTTCGGCGTGCAGAAGGAAATGCGATTCAAATGTTTGGCTCGACGCATAGCGTGCACCCAACACCTTGGGGTTGACCTGTCGTTGAACAATGCCACTCGGCATGGCCCCGTCGAGAAGGAGTTGTGCGATGCGAATTAGCCAACCTTGATGCGCTTGTCGCCAGGAGGGTGCGGCACAACTGTAGGCCGCGCAGGCTACGTCGATGCCCCAGGCCTGATCCCGCCCGATGGGTAATCCGTGTGCCGGATGAGCGTCAACCAAACCCTCAAAAACACGAAGGGTGGAACCCGGCGACCAGCTTTCGACGCTATGCCGTCCGCCGTGGAAGGCTAGATGGAAGATCTCTGCTGCGTGGAGAAGGGAGTCTCGCGCAAGGGCGTCATTGCAGAGCCAGACCAACGCCTTGGGGGCTGAGGTGTAGCGCACCATGTGTTGTCCGTCGTGGGGCCACCAAGCCAAGAGTGCATTGTTCTGCCCGGGCATACGGCCATCGCTTTTGGCAGGTGTACCACTGTCGTAGGGTGGTCTCCGTCCAGCTTTGTAGACGGCCTGGACCTGATCGGAGGCGGGGGGGCCACCGCGCGCGGGAACCTTGAACGAGCGCGGCACCATGTTCGCGTTTGTACGGAAGTCGAATGGGACGCGGCCCTTTGCGTCTCTCCACAGTTCGGGCCCTACGGGTTGCCCGAGCCGGTTCCATTGAGCGTCCGGTTGGCGGCATGCGTGCATACGGTGCCTAAGCATGAGCGTCTCCACCCCTCGGGCGTCGGCAGCTGCAAGGGTCCGCTGGCCCACGATGGGTTCAATACCTGAGCCTCCGGTCATGCCCTGGATGGACACCCCCAGCGGGTGAGCCCACCCCATGACCGGACCGCTCAGTGATCCTGGTTGCTCCTCGCCACTGGAGAGTAGGGTCCGAAGCCCGTGGAGTTCAGCGCCCATGCGCTCCTCCAACGCTGCCTGACCTGTCTGGCCGTTCCTCCTGTAATTGGACCATTGGGCCAAGGGCGTGCGCTGGGGGAAGTAACGGGCCGTCAGAGGATTCCACCACGACCAAAGCTCGGGGCCAGCCTGACAGAAGGCAAGGCCGGATAGGGACGGGTGCTCGCCGCGGGACGCCGTTGAGTTGGGGCTGTGCAGGGTCAGGCGCCGTTGGAACTGGGACTGGGGTCCCATCATGTGTAGGGCGCCTGATGGAAGGGGTTTGACCAGGGGGAGGATCCGGCGCCCACGGTCTTTGCGGGTCTTGCCCAGGAACGGGTCGCGCACAAGTGAGGAGGCGCTCCAGTCCTCAGGCATGACCAGTTCGAGGGAATCCCAGTACACGATTCCGGAGGTGGATTCGACGGCGGTCGGCTTCGCCGAACCAGAAGTGGCTCCGTTGTTGATCCGCAGATCCAGTGAAATGCGTTCGTCGCCCGACCGACGGGTTAGGTAGGCGTGCACTCCCATGAGGTGCGGCAGGGCAGGGGGGCTTGCGGCAAGAGCTTCGCTCTCCGGCACAAGGGTCGCGTACAGGCGCACTCGTTCGTAGGCCGCACCTGAAGCGAGAATAGTTCGGTGCGCCTCCGGCCCGGCCAGGCGTGCGCGGTAGATGTGTCCGTGGACATCCCGGCAGCGCAGCTCAAGCTCGTCGGGCCAGGAGGCGCCTTCTACCCAGGCCTCGGCCGGGGCCGGGCTAGGCGGGGGTGGATCGACAATCCGGACCTTGAACGTGTGCCATTGGCCAGGCTGCGCGCCTTCCGGGCGTGTGAGCCGTGAGGCGAGCTCCACAACCTCGGGTTCTCCCGTGGGATAGCGAGTGACAATTTCCATCTGAGCTGGGACCCACGGAGACTTTCCCGATGGGTCACGAAGCTCAAAATGGAGCGCATCCCTCGGAAGTCCAGGGGGCAAGGGCAGGGT
>JAPKBO010000338.1 GCA_028823395.1 Planctomycetota bacterium
GGATGAAGACTGGTGCCATCTTCGGGGCATATGTTTCCCCTAGCCGAGCCCCATCTCGTCCTGCTGATCCTAGGGGTCAGCATGGTGCTATTTGTCACCGATAGCCTGCGATATGACTTAATCGCCGTGGGAGTGGTCCTAGCCCTAAGCTTGACCGGCTGCCTCACGGCCGAGGAAGCCCTGGAGGGCTTCTCCTCCGAAGCCGTCATTCTGATCGGGGCAATGTACATTTTCGGTCACGCTTTCAACCGCAGTGGTGTCGCGGGCCGAATCGGAGCGCGGTTCCTCACCGGCACCACAGAGGTGGGGCTCATTCTGCGGCTGACCGTCGTGGCCGCTTTGCTCTCATCCGTCCTGTCCAACACGGGGGTGGTGGCGACGCTGATCCCCGTCTGTAGCAGCCTCGCCCAATCGCGCCGCATCCCCATAGGCCGACTGCTGATGCCGCTGGCATTTGCCAGCCTACTGGGAGGGTTGATGACGGTCCTGGGAACCTCGAACAACGTCGCCATCAATGGCGTACTCAAAGAGCTCGGGCAACGCCCCTTCGGCATGTTCGAGTTCACCCACCTGGGTCTCATCCTAGCCGGAGTGGGCTCACTCTATTTCCTGGGGCCAGGGCGCTACCTACTCCCACGCGCAAAGGTCGACCTGAGCCTGACTGAACGCTACCAGGTTCCCAAGTTCATCAGTGAGATTCTTGTGGAGCCATCAAGCGACCTAATCAATCGCAACGTCGCCGACGCCGAGATATTCGAACGCACACAGGTCACGGTGTTGGGGATCGTTCGCGCCACCGGCGAGAAGACGGTGCTGGCCCCCGGACCCTACAACCGAATCCGCGCCGACGACACACTGATCCTGCAAGGAGCGCCAGAAGACATCGTGCGCCTCTCAAAGGAGATGCCCATGAAGCCACGACCCTCAGTGGAAATGGGCACCACGCGCCTGTATTCCGACGACGTAAGCCTCGTTGAGGCCGTCATTGCGGCCGGCTCTCCTTTTGTGGGCCGCACGCTAATCACGTCGGAGTTTCGTTCGCGCACGGGTCTGAACGTCATTGCCATCTCCAAGCATGGTCAGGTTCAATTGCAGAGCATTCGGGAAACGCCTCTTGAGGTAGGTGACACGCTCCTCGTGCAGGGCCACGATCGTGACCTGAAGCGCGCCCGCAGGGGCCGTGGCCTCCTAATCGTGGACGAGGTCGACCGGGGCACGGACAGCAAGCGCGGAAACGCCTGTATCGCCATTCTCCTCGCTGTCTTGGCGGCGGCCACTCTTACCTCCGTCAGCCTGGCGATTCTGGCCCTCTGCGGGGTCGGTGGCCTTTTGGCCGTGCGCGCCGTGCGAGCCGAGAATCTCTATCGCGTGATCGATTGGCAGGTACTGGTACTGATCGGGGGCATGCTCGCCCTGGGGACCGCCTTCGATCGCTGGGACCTCTCGGATGACTTGGCAGCCTGGATCATTGGCCTGAGCGAAAATGGCTTGAGCCCACACACCGTCCTGATCATCGTGTTGGTCTGCACGACGCTTCTGACTCAGGTCCTCAACCACGTGACCACCGCAGTGCTGATGACCAACGTGGCTTTGGAATTGGCGACGGCCCTCAACGTGGCGGAGCGCCCACTCCTAATGGCCGTTGTCACGGGCTCAAGCCTGGCGTTCCTCTCCCCCGTCGCCCACCAGGCCAACGCTATGGTGATGGGACCCGGAGGCTACCGCTACAAGGACTTCCTACGGGCCGGTGCGCCCTTAGCCCTGATCAGCATGGCTGTAGCAGCCATCTTGATCCCGGTCTTCTGGCCCTTCTAGGCCCCGTCGACTTCGAACTTCGCGCGATTCAACAATCGCATCCGCAACAATGTTCCTATTTGACTACGTGGGCTGGAACAAGCGCAGCGAAGTTCCGGCAGCAACTCATCGCAGAGGGCTCACCATAACGTCAGTTCGAACCCTCCTGACTTTGTGGACACTGGCACCC
>JAPKBO010000142.1 GCA_028823395.1 Planctomycetota bacterium
CCGCTGGGCGTCTAGAGCTTCACATACTCGAAATCGACGCTCTGGCCGTTGATGCCACGCGCGGGTGGGGCGATCCAGCCTGCGAACTTGCCCGGCTCGGTGACCTGCTGCATGAGCGACTTCACAAAGGCCTTGTCTTCCTCCGATGGCAGCCACTCAGCGCTCCGCTCCGCCCAGCTGGCCTCGTCTAGGGGCGCGCCTTCAGGATCAAATCGTGAATCGGCGAACTCGCCTAGGCTGCGATTGAACCGTCGGTGGGGGTAGCAGAAGGTGAAGTCAATGCCCGCCTTGGTGCACTCCCTATTCCAATAGTCGATGCCCTTCTCGTTGTCTGCGATGTAGGCCTCGCGCAGGACCTCGTTCATTGCGTTACGCAGCGGAACCTCCTCGCGTACCACGCGGCCATTCTTCCAGCGTTCCATTTCGAAGATCTGGTCGTTCGCTGTGTGCTCTTCGTACTTGGGCTCATCCGCGCGGCCCTTGAGCCCTGCGGCGAAGAAGTTAGCGGAGTTGCTCGACACCTCGGCGCCGAACAGGTCGAGGCTGGAGGCGGCCCAGAAGTACACGTAGCGCTGGATCAGATCGAGGGGGATGGCTCCATGCTCGCTAGGGCAGGAGTCGGGGTGCTCGTTCATGACCTCGCACGTGCGCCGGATCACCCGCGCAATTCCGGTCTGGCCCACAAACATGTGGTGCGCTTCCTCGGTGAGCATGAAGCGGCAGGAGCGAGCGAGGGGGTCGAAGCCGGACTCGGCTAGGGAGAGCAGTTGATATTTGCCGTCCCGGTCGGTGAACATCGTGAAGCTGAAGAAGGCCAGCCAGTCTTCGCAGGGCTCATTGAAGGTTGTCAGGATGCGCGGATGGTCGGGGTTGCCCGAACGGCGCTCGAGGAGCTCGTCCGCCTCCTCGCGGCCGTCCTTGCCGAAGTAAGTGTGCAGCAGATAGACCATGGCCCACAGGTGGCGGCCCTCCTCGGCATTGACCTGGAACAGGTTGCGCATGTCGTAGAGCGAGGGGGCTGTATGCCCCAGCAGGCGCTGCTGCTCCACGGAGGCGGGCTCCGTGTCGGCCTGGGTGACGATCAGGCGCCGTAGCCAGTTCCGGTACTCCCCTGGGACCTGCTGCCAGGCAGGCTCGCCCAGGTGGTCCCCGAAGCCGATAATGGCCTCCTCTTCGTGGGGCGTGAGGAAGATGCCCCAGCGGTAGTCGGGCATCTTGACCTTCTCGAAGTGCGCCCAGCCGTCGCGCTCGACGGAGACCGCGGTCCGCAGGTAGATGTCGTTCTCATTGAAGTCCGTGGGGCCCGCCTCCTTCCACCACTCAATGTAGCCGGGTTGCCAACGTTCGAGGGCGCGCTGCAGACGCTTGTCGGACTTGAGGTCGACGTTGTTGGGGATCTTCTGCGAGTAGTCGATTTTGTTCATGGCGTGTCGCGTAAGAGGGATCAGGTGCGTTCGGTGTTGAATTTGGGTCGCTGCGGTGTCCCATAGCAGGTCAGGGCGCCGAGTTCGCCCACTGCGTTGGGGCGCTGGAAAATCCAGTTCTGCCAGGCCGAGAGGCGCCCGAAGATCTTGGTCTCCATGGTTTCGGGTCCCGCGAAGCGCAGGTTGGATTCCATGCCGGTCAGGGCGTCCGGGGAGAAGCTGGCGCGCTCTTCGGTCGCGAGGCGCAGCTCGTCTTCCCAGTCGATCTCGTCGGGGGCAAAGGTCGCCAGGCCCAGCTCGTCCGCTGTTTCGGCGTCAAAAGGGGGCTCCTGCGTGAGCACTGCGGTGACCGCCTCCGGATTGCCCAGGAAGCGTGTCTGTAGGCGCGAGAGTCCATTGGCCATGGGGTACAGGCCACCGTTCACACAGGTGGCGCCCAGGCGGACTTCGATTTCCGGGTCGTTCAGGACGTACGTCCTGTCGCTAGCCAAGGCCAACTCCAGGAAGGTTCCGAGGAACGCCGTGCCCTCATCGAGCACTGCGAAGAAGCTCTTGGCGGAGACATCCATGCGCTTGAGAGTGCGCCGCACAAAGCCGCGTACCTCCTGGGTAAACCAGTTGCCGTCCCCCGCCAGAAGCGGGTCCGTGGCACGCAGCGTGGCCAGGCTACCCACCGCACGCAGCATGACCAGTGCAATATTGCGCTCGTTCATGCGCAGATTCAAAAGCGCGTCGTCCAGCTCACGGAAGGCTTTGAGGACCCACCAGTTGGCTCCTTGGGCCAGGGCGTCTTCGGCCGTCGTTGGGCAGCTGTCAGGGGCTTGGATCGTCAAGTCGGCCGTGCGTTCGCTGGCGTTCAGCTTGAGTGTGACATATTCGTACTGCAGGCCCTCTTCGGTCTCCTGTGCCTTGATGGTCGTCCATTCGATCCCTTTTTCTGCGCGCTGGGGAACCGAGTCGGCCAGCTCGCGCGCTTCGCTCTGTACCTTCTCGTCCCAGGTGGAGAGGGGGGCGATGGCATCCACGAGATTCCACTGCACCGCGCGCTTACCCTTGACGCCCTCAGCCAGGGTGCTGAACACGTCGGTGTGATCACGGCGCAGCTTGCGTTTGTCGGTGATGCGCGTCAGGCCGCCGGTTCCGGGTAGCACTCCAAGCAAGGGCACTTCGGGGAAGGAGACTGCGGAGTTACGGTCGTCCACCAAGAGGATGCGGTCGCAGGCCAGGGCCAATTCGTAGCCGCCCCCCGATGCTGTGCCATTCAGTGCGGCCAACGTCCTGAGTCCGCTGTATTCGCTCGCGTCCTCGATTCCGAGCCGCGTCTCGTTGGTGTACTTGCAGAAGTTGACCTTGAAGGCGTGGGCGCTCGAGCGCAGCATCAGGATGTTGGCGCCGGCACAAAAGACACGGTCGAGATTTCCCGTCAGCACGAGACAGCGCACCTCGGGGTGCTCGAAGCGCAGGCGCGTGACGGCGTCCGCCAATTCGATATCCACGCCCAGGTCATAGGAGTTGAGCTTGAGCTCATAGCCGTCGTGGAGTCCGGCCTCGCCATCCACGTCCATGCTCAGGGTGGCCAAATCGCCTTCGATTTTCAGATCCCAGTGGCGGTATTGCGCCGGGCAGGTCTGGAAGCTCAGGCGCTCCGAAAGGGTGTCGGTGGTCACGGTAGGTTCCTCAGGGCTGCTGGTGGAAAGGGGAGTCCGCAGATACATTTTGGGAAATATACTTCCCGGATGTTGTCCGATGGGGCAATATAACGATCAATCCATGAGAGATCAAGCGTTACTAATGGAACTTGGGAGGCGTCTGAGGGCGGCCCGTGAGAATGCTGGGCAATCGGTCTCCCAGCTGGCTCGGGATGCGGGCCTTTCCCGCCGCCATGTGACTGAGGCTGAGGCAGGCCGGGCCAACCCCTCGATTTTGAAGCTCGCGCAGTTGGCGGCTTGCCTGCGGATACCCCTGGGGGAGCTGTGCGATCTGGGCGGGGTCTCCCGCGGGGAGAGGCTGGCCCTGGTGGGTCTACGGGGAGCTGGAAAAACGAGCGTTGGACGCGCCCTGGCCCAGCACCTCGAGGCGCCATTCGTGGAGCTAGACCAAAGGGTTGAGGATTTGGCGGGGGTGCCCTTGGCCGAGCTCTTCGACCTGCAGGGTCAGGGTGCCTATCACGCCTACGAGGCCGAAGCGTTGGAAGCCTTGCTGGCCGAGGGGCAGCGCGTCGTGATCGCCACGGGTGGTTCGATTGTCAGCGCCGAGGCAACCTACGACCGCCTGCGCGAAACCTGCAACACCCTCTGGCTGAGAGCCCTGCCTGAAGATCATTTAGAGCGTGTGATGGGGCAGGGCGACCAGCGACCCATGCGCGGGCATCCACGGGCTCTGGAGGAGATGCGCGCCATCCTTGCGGACCGCGACCCTCTCTATCAGCTTTGCGATCACACCATCGATACCTCCTCGGCGTCCTTGGACGAGGTTGTGGAACAGAGCCAGGTCTGGTTCCAGGCCCAAATGGGCATGGGAGAGAGGGCTCAGCGGGTTGAGCCTGGCAAGTGATTCGATTCCGCGGGTGTTTGGAGTCCAGGGGACCGCTACCGTAGGGCCGTGCATCGTCGCGCCCACTGCCTGTTCGCCCTCTACATTATCTGCGCCTTGGCCGCCCTGGTCTGGCCAGTCCTGTCGTGGGTAGGGTCTGCTGAAGCACCCTTGATCGTTGGCCTACCTCCGGTGGTGGCCTGGCACGTTCTCTGGATCTTCATTGGATTCAGTGCTCTGTTTCTCTACGACCGGGCCGTGCACGGTGGGAGCGACGACACATGAGTTCGTTGCCCCTGGTGGTCTGCGGCCTCTATCTGTTGGCCTGTCTGATCATCGGCATCATTCCGGGCTCTAAGGCCTCGGACTCGGCTGAGGGCTACGTTGCCGGAGACCGCAGTCTCGGTCCCCTGGTGATGTACTTCATCACGGGTGCGACGCTGTTCAGTGCCTTCGCCTTTCTGGGCATGCCCGGCTGGGCCTACAGCAAGGGCGTGGCGGCCTGCTACGTCCTGGGCTACGGCATCTTGGGTTTCCTGCCCTTCTACTTTTTGGGACCGCGGGCCGCGCGCGTCGGACGCGCCTACGGTCTGGTGACTCAGGCCGAGATGGTGGCGCGCCGCTTTGACTCGCGCGCCTTGGCGGGCCTGATGGCCATCGTCTCGGTGTATGCGCTGGTGCCGTACGTGGCGATCCAGATGCAGGGTGCGGGCTACGTGCTGAACGTGGTGAGCGAGGGGCGCATCGGCAAAGACCTGGGCGCTGCCATCGTGTATGGCGTCGTGCTCGTCTATGTCCTACGCAGTGGCGTACTCGGTGTGGGTTGGACGAACACCTTTCAGGGAATCCTCATGATGTCCATGGCGTGGGTCATCGGGCTATACGTGCCTTGGAAACTCTACGGGGGAGTGAGCGAGATGTTCACGGCCATCGGCGAGGCCAAGCCCGAACTGTTGCGCGCCCCGGGATTGCTTTCTCCTACGACGGACGAGGGTGGGGTACTCGTGCGAGGGGGGCCGGGCAGCTGGATGGCCTACAGCAGCCAGGTGTTGGTCTCCATCATCGGCTTCACCTGTTGGCCGCAGCTCTTCATGCGCGCCTTCAACGCCAAAGACGAGCGCACCCTGCGGCGTACCGTGGTCCTCTACCCGAGCTTTCAGCTGTTCCTTCTGCCGCTGTTGTTTCTGGGGTTCTCGGCCGTGCTCTACGCCTTGCCTCCCGGTCAATCCGACCAGGTCGTGCCGTACATGCTTACCCAGATGGACCTGCCCGGAATCGTGGTGGGCCTGTTCATTGCCGGCGCACTGGCCGCTTCCATGTCGTCCGGGGATGCCATCATCCATACGGCGGCCTCGGTTCTTGTGCGTGATGGGGTGGTGACATGCCTAGGTGCCAAGCCCGGCCCGCGTCAGGAGCGCACCTGGATCCGAATGGTGATCTTGCTCGTTGTCGTGGGCGCCTACGGTCTGGCGGTGAGCTACAAGGGGTCCCTGGTGGGCCTTCTGCTCTACGCCTATGGTCCGATTGCCCAGTTCGGACCGGTGCTCGTGGCGACCCTCTACTGGCGCGGCGCGACCCGGCGCGGTGTGTTGGCGGGACTGCTGGCGGGCAGCGTCACATCGCTGGCCTTCGTCACCGTCTGGACCACGCCCTTCGGATTACACGCGGGCCTCCTGGGGCTTGTGGTGAATGTCACTGCCCTGGTGCTCGTGTCCAAGGGGACGCGTCTGACCGGCGTGACCGAGGGTGAGGCATTCCTGGCATGCGCAGAGACTCCTGGCGCATGAGTCGAGTACGCACGGAAATATTCTCTCGGCGGTATCCTGCATACTGAGGTCATCCTTGAAGCGCTTTCCCTTCATTCTCTGTTTGGTGTTGTCCACGACCCCGCTATTTTCACAGGAAGAGGATGGCGCACTGGAAGGCATGGGGCGGCGTGATCCCGTTGCCGCGGCCAAAGCCGCTGCTCGGTTGGCCTTGGATACGGGGCGCCTCGAGGATGCAGGCCAACACTTGGAGCGGGCTCTTTTGCACGCCCCGCTGGACGTGGACTTGGTGGCGGGCATCCTCGAGACCCTAGAGGGGGAGGGCGATGCCGTACGCGATGCGCGTCTACTTTGGAGTTCACTCTGGCATGAGCTGGCCTGTGGACCGGACGGTCGCGCCAATCCGCCTAGCTCCCTGCGCCGCGCGTTATCCGATGACCCCTGGCCGTCTGCGCTCACCAAAGCTCGCGCTGCCGCCGTGGACGAGCTGAGGCGATGGGTGGCCAGTCACGAGTCGTCGGGCTCCAAGAAGCCGGCCGATCGGCTACTGGCGGATTGGGGACGGCGCCTGGCTCTGGATCTCGCTCGTCCCTTGCCCCGACTGGATGACGCAGCGCGAGCCGACCTTCCGCCGCTGCTCCAGGTGGGTAGCCGCGAGCACAGTCCCGTGCTCGCCGCCTTAGACCGGCTCATGAAGAGCGCTCTGGCCAGTGGCGACACAGGATTTGCCATGCGCTCGGCCCGTTCTCTGCACGGGCTTGCCGTGCAAGCTGATTTCAAAGACCTCAAGGGCCCGCGGCCCTCAGGCATGGGCAGCGTACGGTCCAAGGCCGGTGCTGGTCTGTCGCGCGCGCGCGCCCAGCTGAGGGAGAAGAGCCCCGACCCGTGGAGTGTGGAGGATCTGGAGTGGCTTACGAGTGCGGAGGGCGAGGCCTTTACGCGCTCCCACGACAGCTTCGCCTTTCCCGGTACCGGCTTATCGACTCAGGAGTGGTACCGGGTCGAGACCGACTGCGGCTTCGAGACCCTTCTGGGCGTCGCCACTACCATCGAGCTGCACCACCAACGATTAGCTGGCTGGTACGGCGTGGATCCCTTCATAGGTCGTCCGGGAATCGTGCGTATCGTGCCCGAGCCCAATGGGCTGGAGGCCGAAGGTGCACCTTTTTGGTGGGCGGCTGGATTCCAGGGGGGAGACACGACGGTCATGCGCTTCGCACAAGGCAACATTGAGGGACTGGGCCACGGCCTGACCCACGAGCTTACCCACCGTTTCGACGGCGCCCTCTTCCCCGGCCAGCCCAGCTGGTTGACTGAGGGTAAGGCTGTTTGGACGGCGTCTGCCTATGGCCCTTCAACGGACGAGGTCTTCGTGGAGAACCACGCCAACTTCGGCACCTTTCAGGGGGTGTGGATTGACGGCTGGGGGCGAGCTGAGAAATTAGAGACGCTGATCTCCGGGACCATGGAGGACTACCGGGACAACTACGCGGCGGGCTACTGCTTGTACGTGTACTTGAACACTTGGGAAGAGGGCGGCCAACGTCTGTTCCAGGAGGCCTTACAGGGGTTCATGGAGGGGGGCCGCTCCCGTCGCGGCGAGCCCTTGGATTTCTTCGAGCGACACTTCTGCGATGGAAAGGAGGGGCGACCTGAAGACTTCGAGTCCTTCGCCGTCGGTTACGAGTCCTTCTTGAGCGGATTCTGGTGGAAGGATCGAGCCGACTGGACCAAGCGCTACACCGGAGCAACTCCACGCACGCCTTCTCAGCCCTACGTGTACGACGAGCCCACCTGGACCTGGCAGCGGCATCGCTCCGAGCCTTACTTCGGCCAGGATCAGGCTCGGGTCGCGGCTCGTATCTTGATGGACGCGAACAAAAACAAGGATGCCCTGAAAGCCCTCTTGTGGTCTCTGGGCGTGGATGGGCGCGAGCCTCGCAGTATGCGTTGGTTGTCCGAGATCCTGCCCGGCCTAGGCGCCAAGGATGCGGCCTGGGTGGCCGAGCAGGCGCTGGTGTTCCCTTCATGGCCCATGGCCCAACCGGCCCCCTTTCTCTCCCGTTTGCCAAAGACGCGCGCCCTCCTGAAGGCTCTGGCCGAGGCCGCTTCGTCCTGGGCCGAGCAGGGCCTGTCGCGTTCGGCCGCTGCCCTGGCAGCAGACCACGACCGTCTGGCTCTTTGGGTCGGGGCGTCGCGCCTGTCCCTGCCGGCACCCGACCTCGAGAACTTGCGTCACCCCTTTGATCGGCCGACGCACCTGCTTGGCGCGCGCGGTTGGATCGAAGACGAGCTTGTGGGCTACGACAAGAAGCGTCAGGTTGGACTGTGGAATGCCCTGCCTGGCGGAGACTTACTTGTGGGCCGACGCAAGGAGCGTTCCGGCACAGGCAAGGTGGACCGCGGAGGCGGCGGCATGGCCTTCACCCGCAGCGAGGACTATCTCTTGCCGGGCACGTACCGCATCGAGACGCGCGTACGCTTCACTACGGCTTACGGTCGTGGGCAGATCGTCTTCGGCTACCAGCGCCGTGACCGCAGCCTACGTTTGACCTTCAGCGGTGGCGCGTACATGTATGCGGTGGGGGAGAGTGATGAGGAGCCGTCCTTCGAGGAGATCAACTGGAGCCTCGCTGGCATGTGGGAGCGGGATGGTGCTCTCGCGGGTTCAACGCGCAGTGGCACCATCGACTTCGGCAAGCAGCGCACGGCCTTTGACCTCGTCCTGCTTGTGGACGGCGCTTCAGTGCAGGCGATCGTGGATGGCCGTCTGGTGGCCACCTACCACACGGCCGATGGCCGTCCCATTGAGGGCCACGTGGGTTTCGCCACAAGCAGCGGCGCATTTCAGTTTACGACGCCCCGTGTGCAGCGCCTCGATCGGTCCCGGCATGCGGGGGTAGAAGGGCTACTCGCGGCGGGCCTGCATCTGGACAAGCCTTCCTCGCCTGCTTTCGAGGACATGGAGAACCGTCCGGTCTACGGGTTGGAGCCCTCCACCAACGGCAGCATGCTCCTGTGGATTCCGACCCCTTGGACGAGATCTGGGGAGGAGGTGGATGTGTCTGCGATCACCCGTCGCGCACGGGACTCCACCGAGCGCCTGTCGAAGGCTCTGGCCCGGGAGGGCGCCACGCAACCCGTGGCCATCGCCCTACCTGCGTCCCTGGGGCCCGAACAGATCGCGGCTCTCGGGGCCGAGCTGGCGGCCCTCTTCGACCCCCCCGCACGCTTGATCGTGCATCCCTACACCGCGGCCCCGCCCGTGGGCTTGACCGATGCGGTGGACCTGAACAAGCGCTGGATCTTCTTTGTGGACGCCGCGGGTGTGGCGCGCGTGGTGGCGCCGCTGTTCAGTGTAGAGGGCGGATTCGACGGACGCCTCGATCACTGGCTGACGGTATTCCGGGATCACGGACGCCCGGAGCGCGACCTGCCACCTGTGCAGCGCTTATCCGAGGAGGATGAAGAAGGGGACGATTCCGATGGGGAGGATGGGGGAGACTGAGAAGCAATGAACTGCAGTGCTTGATCCGGTCTGCACCTCGAAAGAAGCGGTTTGAAGCATCGAACCCATGGAGATTTCCTTGGGCTAGACTCTGAGCTATGCTCGGGATAATCCTCTGCCTGTTCTCTCCCCAGGATCCCGGTGTAGAGTTTTTTGAGGCCAACGTTAGGCCTCTCTTCGCCACTCACTGCACGAAATGCCATGGCGAGGAGAAGCAGGAGGCAGAGCTACGGTTGGATAGGTTTGGGTCCATCCTGAGGGGCGGAGAGGGAGGGGCTGTGATCGTGCCGGGCGATCTGGATGCGAGCCGTTTGATCCTGGCCGTGTCATCCACGATTTGATCGCGTAGCCAGGGTTGCGCCCTGGCACCGGG
>JAPKBO010000339.1 GCA_028823395.1 Planctomycetota bacterium
GGCCAGCACGTTGTTGACCTGGTTGGGGAAGTCGCTGCGCCCCGTGCCCACCACCGCCGCGCCCGCTTCAAGGGCCACTTGGGGCATGATCTCGGGTGTGGGGTTGGCCATGGGGAAGAGGATCGGATTGGGCGCCATACGGCGTACATCATCGCCGCTGAGCACATTGCCGACACTCACACCGATAAAGACGTCGGCGCCTTCGAGCATTTCGTGTACATCGCCGTCGCGCCCTTGTCGGTTGGTGTAGCTCAGCAGCTCGAGCTTGGCGGGAGTGAGGTTCTTGCGCTCGGGGCCGATGGCGCCGCGGCTGTCACAGACCACCACGTCGGCAACCGGGCTGCAGGCTTTGTCGTCGTAGCCTACGCAGCGCAGGAGCTTGGCGATGGCCGTACCTGCCGCACCAGCGCCGTTGACCACGACCTTGAGGGATTCGGGATCGCGTCCCGTGACTTTGGCGGCGTTAAGTAAGGCGGCCAGCAGCACGATGGCCGTGCCGTGTTGATCGTCGTGGAAGACCGGAATACCCAGATCCTGCAGGCGCGCTTCGATCTCGAAGCAGCGCGGAGCAGAGATGTCTTCCAGGTTGATGCCGCTGAAGGTGGGTGCCAAGCGCTTGACCGTCTCGACGATTTCATCCACGTCTTGGGTGTCGAGGCACAGGGGCCAGGCATCGATGTCGGCGTACTCCTTGAAGAGCAGGGCCTTACCTTCCATCACCGGAAGGGCAGCCAGGGGGCCGATGTTGCCCAGGCCGAGCACGGCCGAACCGTCGGTGATGATGGCCACGGAGTTGCCCTTCAGGGTCAGCTCACGGGCTAGTTCAGGGTTCGCTGCGATCTCCGTGCAGGGCCGCGCCACGCCGGGCGAGTAGGCCAGGGAGAGGTCATCCAGGGACTCCAGGGGAACCTTTGAGACCACGGCGAGCTTGCCCCTGTGCCGGCGGTGGAGCTCTAGGGATCTTTCGAAGGAGTCGGTCATAGGTAGCTCAAGATCATGAGGGGGTTTGAGACATTGATGGCGATCGACGCGGAGAGTGGGCCTGTAGAGAGAGTCTTTCCATCTAGCTCGGTGAGGAAGCTGTGTGGTTCAGGTATTTTACTCGGTGCGTGGAGGTGACTTTAAGGCAACGGGGCAGAAGGTGCCCCTCCAATGTAAGGATGCAGCCCTGGGGTGCTTGGGGAGGGATCCGAAGGTTGGAGCACTCCGTATTGGGCCCCATTCGACCATCAACTTCCCATCATGCCGAGGGGGCGACCCACGGCATGAAGCCGGGGTCTATTAGGCATGGTCCGCGGACCATATTGCCTATTTAGTGGATATTTCATCCCCATTTGAACCCACCATATGCAGCGTTCGCTGAGGGTAGGGCATGCTAATCCCCGCCTGATCGCACCCGTCCTTGATTCCGCGCAGGAGGTCAAAGTGCACGGTCCAGTAGTCCTCGGTCTTGGCCCAGGGCCGGACCTGGAGGTCTACCGAGGAGTCCCCAAGGTTGCCCACCCGCACTATGGTCTCGGGGTCATCGAGCACGAGGGGGTGATCGGCGCAAAGCTTACGCAGCATCTCTTCCGCCTGCTCGATGTTGTCCTCGTAGGAGATGGAGGCGGTCAGGTCCACCCGTCGGGTGTCGTTGGCAGTCACATTGGTGATCGTGTCTCCCCAGATCTTTCCGTTGGGTACCAGGATCGTCTGGTTGTCGCCGGTTAGGAAGGTGGTGTTCACCAAACTCAAGCCTGCGACCTTGCCGGTCACGCCGCCCGCGCTGACCACATCACCGATGTCGAAGGGCTGGTACAAGAGGATCATGACCCCCGCCGCGAAGTTGGACATGGTCTCCTGCAGGGCAAAGCCCACCACAAACCCGATCACTCCAAAGGCCGCAAGGAAGGGTGCAATGGAAATACCTACGGTGGAGAGGGCCAGCAGGAATCCCAGGAAGAGCACCACCCGTCGGCTGCTGTTGACCGCGA
>JAPKBO010000340.1 GCA_028823395.1 Planctomycetota bacterium
GGTCCAGCCGACAGGCCATATGGAGTCCCCTCGACCCCACCCATCGCGTCTGTCATGGACGCGGAGAACCCTTCCCCTTTCACAATTCTCACGGTTACGCCCGGGAACGAGAACGTCGCCTCAGTATCCTCCGTCGCGGCTAAGCCGACTACCAGATGCAGGAAGGCCCACCGAGAAAACAGGTCTTGCGGCAGCTGTACTGACCTGTCGTGGATGGCCACGGGGCTCTTCGCCCCGTGCCTCCGAATTTCAAGCGTACGCAGGTCCAACATATCCCCAGCTCCCGCCAAGTTGACCTTCACCCCCGTCCCCCAGTGCGTTCCAGAATTCACTGCCGCGCGACCGTCAACTACCACTACACCAGAAGCTCCGACGACCCGCGCGGCATCCCCATCGACGACGAGAGCAGTGTTCTCATCGATTCCGAACCCAATCTTGGGTACACCGTCTCGGATGGCGGACACTAGGAGTCGGCCGATTCGCCCCCTCGCCAAAAAATGTTGATCGATCAGGGGTTCGAAGAAGCCCATGCCGTCGCGGAGTTGGACACCAGCTTCCTCAACGCCCGCGGCGACCCCGTGGCTCACGGCCTCAGTCGAAGTCCCGCCCGAGATCATCACGCGACTCATCATGGCCGCACCAGCACTGCTACCGGCGACCACTGCCCCGTCTTGCCACCGCTGCCAAAGCGCTCGATATGCCACTGTGGCTTCGCCCTCGGGGAGGAACACATCCAAGATCCGGCCCTGAGAGCCGCCCGTGAAGTAGAATCCAGAGCAGGTCGCCAGTTCGGCGGCGACCGAAGGGTCCTTGGCACGAGTCGGATCTTCCGTCGTAATGAGGACCCCGGTTACCTCACCCTGCCCGGCATACTCGCTCAGCGTCTGGACCGCCCCGTTCATCGACTCCGGGGCGTCGCCGCTGGCTGTAGGGATGACACAGAGAGGGCCACTCCCAGCTCGTGCCTCAACAATCGCCTCGTACACCGCTGAGTTGTCGGCCTGGAGCGCACCTCCGACGATGACCAACCGGCCCGGGTTACGCTCTCTCTCTCCACTCTCTGGGGTCTCGCTCGGCGCACAGGCTTGGAGCGCGGCCACAGCCAGAGGAAGGCAACAAACGCTAAACAGGTTCTTCATCTGGTGATCCCCAAGGAAATGCGGGTAGGTTGACCAAACCACGGGCCACCTAACGTCTCGCGATTCTGCTGCACGGCCACGCTGTGAACAAGGGCCGGGAGCCGAAGGCGAGTGGCCCGTTACCCACTAGGCAACCCGTGCCAGTAGAAATTGCTTGTTAGAAAGCGTCTCGTTTTGAAGTCCATCAGCGCACGGCGGCGTGCCCCCGCGACCGAGCATCCGGCCACCGGATCGATGAAGAACATGGCCCCGACCACTTGACTGCCCCCACGGCCGACTCGAATCATATCCGTGCTATCCAATGTCTCGGAACTATTCCCACCTGCCCCAGAAGAGCACCATGCAAAAACGAGAGATCAACCCGACCGACTGGCTACAGGGGTTCAACATCAACCACGGCATCGAGGTGACCGGTGGGCAGCGTGTGCTCTACCTATCAGGCCAGACCTCAAACACAGCCGATGGCGCTCCAATGCACGCCGGCGATCTCGTCGCTCAATTTGGGGTTGCCTGGTCAAACCTCAAGGACGCGCTCGCGGCCGCCGACATGACGCCCTCGAACATCGTCCGTCTCAACATGTACACCACCGATGTCGACGCGTTTATGGCAGCCGCCGGCGAGCTTGTACCGATCTACGCCGAGGACGGATGCAAGCCGGCGTGCACGCTTCTCGGCGTCAGTCGGTTGTTCGAACCGGAGCTCATGATCGAGCTGGAAGCCACCGCCGTGGCATGACGCTTCTGCAGGGGCTAGTTGCCGTCATCTAGCAATTTAGGGCGCGTACCTTATTAGAGCGCGCAAAAATCGCTTATAAATTCAGCGTCAGTGGCA
>JAPKBO010000341.1 GCA_028823395.1 Planctomycetota bacterium
CCGCGCTGCGTCACGGTCGGTAAAACCGAGTACCCCGCGAAGTCGAGTCGGAAGGCGAGGCCAGCCTGACCTGGCCCCAGCCCAGTGCCAAGAAGGCAGCCCCGGTCGCAGCCGAGGACGCAGCCCGAGACCCGCGCTTGCCGCCGGTGGGCACGATGCTGGTGCGTGCCTACAAGGGCGCGGAGTACCAGGTCACGGTGCTGCAGACCGGGTTTCAGTTTGGCGGTCAGCATTACGCCAGCCTGTCGAAAATCGCCGAGGCCATCACCGGCACCCACTGGAACGGCTTCCTCTTCTTCAAGCTCCAGCGGCGCACCCGCAAGCAGCTGCAAGGGGAGGGTGAATGAGCCGACGCCGTACCAGTACCCCCGAGCCGCCCGTCCGCCACTGCGTGATCTACACCCGCAAATCCACGTCCGCTGGGCTTGAGCAGGAGTTCAACACGCTCGACGCGCAGCGCGACTCCTGTGAGGCCTTCATCAAATCCCAGGCCCATAACGGCTGGAAGCTCTCGCTCGAGCGCTACGACGACGGCGGCTTCACCGGCGCCAACCTGGAGCGCCCTGCCTTCCAGCGCCTGATGGATGACATGGACAACGGCAAGATCGATGTGTTGGTGGTCTACAAGGTGGACCGCCTGAGCCGCTCGCTGCTCGACTTTGCCCAGGTCATGCGGCGCTTCAACGCCGCCAACGTCTCCTTTGTGAGCGTGACCCAGAATTTCAACACCGCTGATGCCATGGGCCGGCTGACCCTGAACATGCTGATGTCGTTCAGTGAGTTCGAGCGCGAGATGATCGCCGAGCGCACCCGCGACAAGGTCGCCGCTGCCCGGCGCCGAGGCAAGTGGACCGGAGGCCCCGTTCCCATCGGCTACGACGTGGTCGAGAAGAAGCTGATCATCAACGAGCTCGAAGCCGAGACCGTGCGTGAGATGTACCGGATCTACCTTGCCAAACGCTCCGCCCTGACGGTGATGAAGACCTTGAACAGCCAGGGCCGCGCCACCAAGCGCCACGTGTCCAACAATGGCCGCGTTCGCCAGTCCAGAGCCTGGTCCAAAGACGCCGTGCTGCGGACGCTCAAGAATCCCCTCTACTGCGGGTTGATGCCCTACAAAGAAGAGGTTCACCCCGGCGAGCACGAGGGCATCATCAGCGAGTCGCTCTTCGGCCAGGCCCAGGCCATCTTGGACGGCAACACCGGAGCCAAGCGCAAGCGAGCCCGGAACCCGGACTACATCCTCCGGGGGATCATCCGCTGCGCCTGCTGCGGGGCTGCGTTCACCACCGCCTCGACGCGAAAGAACGGAACCGAATTTCGCTACTACCGCTGCGTGACCCGAGACAAGCAGGGCCGCGACGCCTGTCCCTCGAAACCGCTGCCCGCGCCAGCCATCGAGGACTTCGTGACCACTCGGATCCGCGAGGCGGTCCGCACCCGCGACCTGACCGGCACCGTGGCCGATGCGGTGCTGGAGATGGCGGCCCGGCACCGCGCCAGTTTCGAGCGCGAACGCAAGCTGCTGCCGGCCAAGATCGCCCAGCTCGCCGCCGAGGGAAAAGCGCTGGTCGGCAACCTCGACGAGGTCGAGGGCAACGCCCGCCGAATGATCGAGCAGAGCCTCGAGGAGAAGGGCACCTGCCTGGTCGGGCTGGAGGCCCGCTTGATCCAGGTCGAGCGGGCGCTGCAGAGGCTGCGCGAAACCGAGATGGAGGCCCGCTGGGTCGCCGAGACCATCACCACCTTCGACGACGTGTGGGATCACCTGACGCCCGCCAACCGCGGCCGGTTGGTCCAGGCCCTGATCAGCGAGGTGGTCGTCAACGAGCCCGAGAATACCGTGAGCGCTACCCTCACCGACATCGCCTTGCCCGAGCTGCCACCGCTCCCCGACGACGATGCCCTGGAAAGCGGAACCGGCAAGGAACTGGTGGGCAGGGCGATTCATCGCCTCGGCCCGA
>JAPKBO010000342.1 GCA_028823395.1 Planctomycetota bacterium
GATCGACATCTCGGGGACCGGCGGCACTGCGAATGATGACTGCGCGAACGCCGAGGTGATCACAGGCGATGGGGTCTTTCCCTATGACAACCTCTTGGCGACCACCGACGGAACTCCCCCCTCCTGTTTGCCGCAGATCGAGGCGGATGTCTGGTTCGCATGGACATCCCCAGGCACATACCTCGTCGAGGTGCAGACCTGCGGCCTCTCCAGCCTCGACACCGCGCTCGCTGTCTACGATGGCGCGCCATGCTCTGGCGGCGCAGAGCTCGGCTGCGTCGATGATGCATGCGGGCTCCAAACGAAGCTCAACTTCAACGCCATCGTCGGATCGACCTATTGGATCCGCGCCGGAAACTATCCGGGCAGCGCTCCGGGACTTGGCTCAATAGAGATCACGACTGACATCGTGGATCCCTGCGGACAGACGACCGGGCCCGATGTGATCGTCGGAGCGATCCCCGGCTCCCAGTTCTTTGGAGTCGATGGCTCCCGTGCTGGATATTCGTGGGCCTCGACCGCCTGCAATGTCGGCGACATGGTGATGGGCTGGTGGGCCAACACGAATGTCCACCCGGTGATCGCCCAGAACATGTACCGCATCGAGGACGGACGCTTCGAGCAGCTCGGCATGAGCTGGCTCAAGCACGGGTGGGCCTCTGCGACGGAGAGCGTCTGCTGCACCTGCCAGGACCCGGGCAACAGCCAAGTCACGGGCATCGGCTGCGCTGACACCTATGGCGCAGGATCAAACGGCGGACAAGGGACGATGGGGCCGCGTTGGGAGGTGAACCCTTTCACAGGCGAGTTCCCCTTCCCCTACTCGACCGCGGGCCAAGCTGGCTCAGCGGCCTTCAAGCGACTCAGCGTTGAGATCGCGGACCTAGATCCGGCCTTACACCCCAACGCCCAGTTCATCGCCGAGGTGCAGTACATCCAGCCGGAAGACTCCGAGTACGGCAACCAAGGCGACAATGTCTCCCACAGAGAGGTGAGCCTTGGCTCCTTCGGTGGAGGCAGTTGGGATCTAAACCTTCAGGGTGAGACCGCAGTGAGAGAGCCCGCGCTCCTCGCGTGGGTCTCGCAGACCGGCGCCCATCTCGTAACAGTCGACGTCCCTGATGAGGGCCGCTTCCACGTCGGCAGTAACGCCACCGAAACGGGATCTGGGACCTGGCGCTACGACTACGTCCTCTACAACCAGAACTTCACCCGCGGCATGGAGTCCCTTGAGGTGCCCGTGGGAACCGGCGCCGTAGTCTGGGGTGACACATTCCACGCCCCCCCGCACCACTCCGGTGATCCCCAGTCGAACGCGCCGTGGACCTTCTCCTCGAACCTGGACGGCACCGAGTGGCGCACGGACTCGTTCACCACGAACCCCGACGCCAACGTCGTGGTCTGGGGCAAGGCCCACACATTGTCTTTCTTGTCCGACCAAGCGCCCGTTCTCTCCACAGGAGCTGTTGGCCTCTTCGATTCGAGCGTCGCCGGACTCCCCGTCGAGGCCGACGTCGAAGTCTGGGCCCCGGAGGCCCTTTGCGGAATCATCAGGCATTGCACTCCAGCGCCCAACTCGACCGGCGCCGCCTCCTCCCTCCACTGGTATGGCTCGGCGAGCATCTCGGCGAATTCGGCACTGCTCTACGCAGACAACCTTCCAGCCAGCACCCCGGGACTCTTCTACTACGGGACGAGCGCGATCGAGGTCCCCTTCGGCGACGGCTTGCGTTGCGCAGGCGGCGACGTGAGCCGCATGGACCCCGTGCTCTTCACCTCACCTCAAGGCGACGTAGCGCGGCCCCTCGACTTCAGCGCCTCGCCCCTCTCCTCCCAAGCTGTCGGAGACACGCTCGTCATGCAGTTCTGGTACCGCGACAACGCCGCCGGTGCGTCGGGCTTCAACCTGAGCGACGCTCTGATCGTGATCCTCTGCCCATGAGAGTGCGGGGAGC
>JAPKBO010000343.1 GCA_028823395.1 Planctomycetota bacterium
CAGCCGTGGCTCAGCGTGCGCCCAATCACTCTTCTGAGGGGAGAGTCGAGGAGAACCGGTCCTGGGGAGCGGCAGGCTCCGGCAGGCCCAGCAGGCGCACGGACTCTGCGAGGAGGAACTCGACCTCCATGAAGGGCTCGTAGGAAATGTCCTGCCAACGGATGAGCCCCTTGCTATCGATCAGGTAGGTGCCGTGCAAAGCGGCACCCTCGAAGTCATCGTGGGATCGCCAACGCTTGAACTCCACGAGGTCCGTGTCGGCCAAGATTGGAAAAGGATAGGCCGTCTCCACCGTGTCTGCGGCCTGGGAGTCGTTCAACTCCTGAGTGGAATCTGTTCCGATGGCCACGATGTCGATGCCTGCGGCCGCGAACTCCGCGGCAACGGGCTTCATGGCGTTCAGCTGTTCGACGCAGTGCACACACCCGAAACCCAAGAAGAAGATCACCAGCACGGGGCGACCCTCATAGTCGGCTAGGGAGACCTCGCCTTCAAATCCATTAGCAAGACGGAAGCCCGGTGCAACGGGAGGACTCCAACGCAGGGGCCCCAGGGTGTCCAGCTCAATACGATCCAGCACATCGGAAGCAACCGTCACCGCGGGACGCCAATCCGCAGGCAGTTCACGGGCTTCAGCCAGAGGGGCCAAGCGCTGAAAGACAGGCAGGTCGAGGTCGACCCGCGCACAGCGCTCTCGCACCTTATCGAAGACCTCGAGGGCCTCCTCGCGCTCCCCCGCAGCGTCCAGCACGTGGGCTAAAATGGCTTGGGGGTAGACGTGACTGTCCGGACCCTTGGCCGCCTCGCGGGCCAACTCCAGAGCCTGCTCGGCGTCAGCGGCCTCCAGGCACAGGAGTGCCAGATGGCCCTTGTCGAAGCGACGCTTGCGTAGCAGGTCGATGGTCTCCTTCAGCTCCTCGGCCGAGAGATCCGCTTGCAAGGCGGCCTGGAGTGCAACCAGAGCCTCGTGCTTGTCACGCAGGTTGTCCAAGATGCGCTGGTGATCGTCGAGGACTTTGTCCATGGCGGCACGCACCTCACTGTCCTTGAGGTCCGCCTCCAGACCATCGGATTCCGCCGCTTCCAGTGCCTCTACGCGTGCGAGCTTGGCCGTCACGATGGACTCGGCCAGCGCGGCCTGATGCTGCTCGAAGCCCTCTCCATCTCCGGCGTAGGCATGCGCCTTCGCCAAAAGATAGAGGCGCTCGGCCCGGTCGGTCGGCCTTTCCTTGCCCACCGTGGGGGGCTCTAGATACATGGTCTTGGAGAGTGTGATCAACTCCCCCCACTGCTCGAACAACTCCAGGGTCTCAAGCAGCCGCCGGCGTCCGTAGGAAGCACTGCCCCCGCCCTTCTCGAGGGTGTTGTACTGAGGGTGGCGGGGTAACTCGATCATGTTCTTCGCAAGGTCCACCGCCTCCCGCATGCGTCCCTGATGACGCAGGCTACGTACGAGCCACTCGTTGTTGTGGGCGTAGTTATGAATCTGATCGGGAAGGACGTTGTCGCGCATCATGTGCGCATGGTCCACCCGCGCTGACGCTTCCTGCTGCCACCCTGCGTCGTCATGGCGACCCAGGCGTTCAAAAATGTGCCCACCCATGTGCCACATGTGAGCGACCCCCGGGGCGCTCAGGCCGGATTTGACGGCGGCCTCGATCACTCGCTCGGCCGAGTCCTTGGCGTCCCACAGGTGAATGCGGTAGTGATGCACAGGATGCATGGGCGCGACGGCGAAGATCTGCTGCAAGAGCGCTTCATTCGCCTGGCGGCTTGTGATCGATGAGCCGAGTCGTCCGTTGAGCCAAAGCCTGTTCACCAAGAAGGCCTTGGCTTCGATGTCGTCGGGGTAGTCCCAGAGAATATTCTCGTAGTCCTTGGCCAGCCGCACGGCGCGGCCCTTGCGCCCCTTCTTGCGCGCTTCCGCCTCTTTCTTACGCTTCTCCTCGTACTTG
>JAPKBO010000344.1 GCA_028823395.1 Planctomycetota bacterium
CTGCTAGGAAGGCGGCTATGTCGGAACCTCGCCGGATTGTCATCGGTATGACTGGAGCTAGTGGCGTTGCCTACGGGATCCGAGCACTGGAGTTGTTGGCTGCCGTGCCAGATGTGGAAACCCATCTTGTAGTCACGGCAGCAGCCCGGATGACCGTGGGACTCGAGACGAGTTGGTCGGTTGACGAAGTTGAGGCACTGGCCGATGTTGTATACCCCATTCGGAATGTTTCCGCTGGCCCGGCCAGTGGGTCGTTTCCGACGTCGGGAATGCTTGTAGCGCCGTGCTCCATTCGCGCTCTCTCGGCCATCGCTCACTCCCATAGCGCGGACCTGCTGACTCGGGCCGCCGACGTGACCCTCAAAGAACGCAGACCCCTAGTGCTCATGGTGCGAGAAACACCACTTCATCTGGGTCACCTCCGCTTGATGGCTGCCGTCGCGGAGATTGGTGCCATCATCTTTCCTCCGGTGCCCGCCTTCTACGAGCACCCAGCGGACCTGGAGGGCTTGGTGACTGGCACGACGGCCCGGGCGCTGGCGCAGTTAGGCCTGGAGGTGCCGGGCCTAGGCCGCTGGGAAGGTCCTGAGGGGATTTCGGTACCGGGTTGAGTTGGCTGACTGCCCGCCTAGACCAGTATTGACATTCCGGACTAGGACTACTCGGACTAGGACTACTACAAGGTACGGTTTCTTCATGTCTGGACGGTTAGCCGACTTGTCGGGGCCTGAGGTCACAGTTTCGTTGACCTCGGACTCGGTGGTCGTCCTCCCAGTGGGGGCGATCGAACAGCACGGGCCCCATCTACCGATGTCGGTGGATGCCGTGATCGCAGAAGAAGTTGCTTCGGCCCTGTTGAACGCTGTGGGAGACGACATCGATCTCTGGCTCTTGCCTACGCTGGCCGTCTCCAAGTCAAATGAGCATGCATGGTCGCCCGGCACCCTGTGGTTGAGTGCAGAGACGCTGCTGCGGGTGCTTGACGACCTAGCAGCCTGTGTAGCTGCAACCCCGGCTCGACGACTGGTCCTTTTAAACGGCCACGGCGGAAACTCCTCCCTCCTGGTTACCGCCTGTCGGGACCTTCGGGTGGCCCATGGCTTGCTCACATTCCTTATTCACCCATTTATTCCGCCCGCTTCAGGTGGACCATCCACGGAGGAGGAGCTTGGGATGGGAATCCACGGCGGGCTACATGAGACGGCACTCTTCGCCTATCTGCGACCGGGTGAAGTCGATATGAAACAGGCGATCCGCAACGTTCCGGAGTGGATGGCGGGCAACGAGTGGGTGCGCTTTGGCGGACCGGTTCAGTTCGGCTGGACCAGCCGGGACTTCGGGCCCCATGGCCACATCGGTGACCCCACAGGGGCCACGGTGGAACTGGGCCGCCGTCTGTTTGATGAGGTGGTCGGAGCGATGGCCGGCCAACTTCGAGAAATCGCTGGTTTCGATTTCCGTGACTGAATAGCTGCCCTCATCGCTGCTGGCCCAGATCGGGCCCGTTGCGGAGCCGGAATAGTGTTCCGGCTCGCGGTTCTATGACCATGGATAGTGAGTCTGGGGCTCCGCGTGACACGGTGAACATTGGGACCTAGTGTTCCCGACTGGCGGTCTTAGTCGTCGCTTGTTCTGTCCGAAGTGAGCAAGATGGCCAACTGATTTTATGACTATTTAGGGGGAGTAAATATGCATCCAAGTGGCCGTGCAATTTTGAGCCTGATTCTGGGCTTTTCGTTGGTGGCTGGGGCGTGTGGTTCCGACACTGGGGACACCGTGGCTACGACCACGACCGCAGCGCCGGCGACGACCGTCGCTTCCGCAGTAGAGACGACCGCCTCTTCCGGAGGAGAGACGACCGCCTCTTCCGGAGGAGAATTGGCTGGTGTTTGTCCGGCCACTGTTGTGATCCAGACCGATTGGTTCCCCGAGTC
>JAPKBO010000345.1 GCA_028823395.1 Planctomycetota bacterium
CGTTCGGTTCTAGAACTGCCTAGAACTGATAGAGCAGCTGGGTCGCAATGACACTGCTGGAATTACCACCCGCCAGGTCGTTGCTGTTGTAGCGATACTCAAACTTGCCCGTCAGGCCCGCCGTGATGGCTCGGTCCACGGTGACCGTATAGGTCATCAGGTCCTGATCAGCGACGACCAAGCCGCCGCCGTCATACCCGTCGCCACTCACGTACTCAAAGCGGCCCGAGATTCCCGTACCCTCCATCACCCCTAGGCGACCGGCGATCGCGATGCCGTTCGTGCTCGCCGTGGCGCCGCCGTTGGTCTGTTCCCTGGAGCTGTAGTCGTAGTTGGCCCAAACCGACAGGTTGTCGGTGAGGTCCAGAGTTGCAACCACGTCCAGAAGACCCTCGCGGTAGTCGCCGTTGAAACCGCCGCTACCGTAGTTGTAGCCGACATTCAGGCCGAACTTGTCCTGGCTGTACGACACCTGGCTCGTGAGACCCAGCGTGTCGCCCGCGTTGTTTCGATCGGTCGCCAGCGCATTGTTCAGCGCACCGGCCATCACCGAGATGTTATCGGTGAGGTTGTAGGTGGCCGTCACACCCGTGTTCGTGATCGGCTGCAGGCCGAAGACCGCGCCCCGGGTGATCTGCCAGTTGCCGTTCTGGGCCTCGACTTCGGCGCCCAGCGCGGTGGACAGAATACCGGCATCGACCATCAGGCCGTTGCCCACGGGAGCCAGATAGCTCACCGAGGCGGCGTAGATACCAATCACATCGCTATTGCCAAAGCCAACACCTTCCTGAGCAAGCTCGCCCATCTGGAACTCAAGGTTGAAACCCGCGCGGCTCTCAGCGGTCGCGGCCTTGTTGATCGTGATCCAGGCCTGGTCGAGATTGAAGCCGTCGGTCTCGTCATTGTCGACATCGGTATTTGTGTCGACGTAGTTCCAACCCGCGGCCACGAAGCCGCTGATGTCGGTGCTCTCGAGGAAGGACGAGAGCGCGGAAGTCGCCTCTCGCTCGTCGTTGACGAGGGTCTCGGTCTGGTCGATCTGTACCTGCTGCGCGGCCACCATGGCGCGTGCATCGGTGAGGTCGGCGTTCTGAGTCTGGAGCTGGCCCTCCATGGCCTCAAGGCGCTGCTTCATGTCCTGGATCTCGCTGCTGAGATCTGCTGCTGCCACAAATTGCGGGACGAGCAACAGGCTCGCCGCCACAACCACGGCTGTCCTAAGAATGGATCGCATTGCGTTTCTCCTTAAACGGTGATGGATCGGCACGGAAACATCCCGAGCCTGCCCACATCCCTGACTTCCCTGTGAGTTACAGGGACACTCTCCAGTGCCGGAAATTCCGGGAACTGAAAATCGCGTACGGGGGGATTGAGTCGTCGGGCACCGGGGGACGGTGCGCTCTCTCGGAAAGAGAGGACACGGGGTGCCGGGGGTTAGACCTCGCGCGGGGGACAGTACTGGGACTGGGGGTTGTACTGGGGGTAGTCCGGGGGATAGCTGCGCTGGAGGTCGATAGAACAGGGCGAAGAACCGCAAGAGCGAGCTCTTCGAATCGATCGGGGGCGGGAGTGCAGGAGGGGGCGGGAGAGAGGGAGTGAGCAAGAGACCGAACGATTGCCTGGGAAGAACGCGCAGAGCTGCAAGCGCGCGCCGTGCCTAGGCCGACAATGCCTACGCGAGCAACGTCGAAGACGTCTGCGGATGACACAGCCCATTCCTCTGCAACCTGCAGTGACATGCTTTTGCTTCCCCCCAAGTAAGCCCTCGGCCGACCCGACTCATTCTCATTTTTCGATCGGCGGCGTTCGCGCGTCGATCGGCTTCCGAGAAAAATCCGTTCCGGCCTTTGCTCCCAAGGCCCGGACCAAACGATCCGGGGCATTCCTCGTGAACGGCACAGATCCAAGCGTATTTCGGCGTGG
>JAPKBO010000346.1 GCA_028823395.1 Planctomycetota bacterium
GGCATCCAACGCCGATCCTGACAGGCCGTGGTTTCTCTTCCTCTCCTACAACACGCCCCACGGGCCGATGCAGGCACGGCCAGAGGACTTGGAGCGCTACGCTCACATTGCAGATGAGAAACGGCGTGCGTATTGCGCCATGCAACACTGCATGGACCAGAAGATCGGGCAAATCGTCAAGAAGCTGGCGGAACGGGGTGAGTTGGAAGACACCCTGATCGTGTTCATCTCAGACAACGGTGGTTCGGTAGAAGTGAGTCATGCGGTCAATGCGCCTTTGCGTGGAGGCAAAGGAACTTTCCTAGAAGGGGGCGTACGGGTTCCCACCCTGTACCACTGGCCGGCGGCGCTAGAACCGAAGGTCTACACGCGGCCGGTCTCTGCACTTGACGTTATGGCAACCTTTGTTACTGCGGCAGGTGGTCGTGCGCCGAATCCGGGCGATCGGCAAGAACGGGAGGGGCGTAAGGCGAAGGACGGTCCTATCTACGACAGTGTGGATCTCATCCCCTTCTTCAAAGGTACCCAGGCCGGAGACCCACATGAGGCTCTCATCTGGCGAATGGCTTTGCGCGGGGCGGCCATCCGGGTCGGCGATTGGAAGTTTCTACAACCGGCAAGCCAGCTCCCCCAGCTCTATAACTTGGCAGAGGATGTCGGTGAGACTCGTAATCTACTTGGCGCCGAACCCGAGCGTGGGAGCGAACTACTAGCACAATTAAACAAGTGGGAAACAACGCTCGAGCGGAACCCCATGTTCATCTCCGATTCCTACTGGGCGGGATACAATCGACGCCTCTACGCACGCCAGCATTCGCTTGTCCAGCCGGGCCCGGATGACGACGAAGACATTTGGTCCTTCGGTTGGAAGGGGCGTTAGCCGAGTGCTTGCCGATCATCTAGACGTCTGCATGCCTGTGGACCTGGTCAGCTGGATTGTCGATGCACCCGTGGACTTTGACTACACCGCATCCGACGGGGTGCTCGGCCAGCTCTAGAATCCCATGCCCAAGGCCGCCCTCTGGACTCTGCGCCTCTCCATAGCGGCGCTCGCCCTCGCCTCTGCGCGTAACGCCTGGGTACCAGGTAGCGCAATCAACAACTGGCTCTTCATGAAGGCCGGCCTCCCTGAGAGCGTAGCCTTGGGCGTCGACCGGCTCGGTGCCGCAATTATGGTCGGAGTTGTTATCTCGGCACTGGTGCGCCCCTCGAGAGTGCTCCTACTGACGGGTGCAATATGGCTGCTCTGCGTGGCGCTCGCGAGGTGGGACAACCCCGGCGCTACGGCCGACGGGCTGGCACCCCTCTCTCACGCGGTGCGTATCGGCGCCTTGCTAGCCCTGGCACTCCTCTCCGGTCGGCCGGACCTGGAGCGCCGCCCCTCGGCAGGGCTCGCCGGTTGGGTCCTGCTCCTTGGCACCTCCCTGACTTTTGTCGGCCACGGGATCGAAGCTCTCCAACACAGCGGACCCTTCGTCGACCTCATAATCGGCACGGTCAAGCAATGGACGGGTCAGCGCCTCTCGCAGGCATCGGCCGAGCAGCTGCTGACGGTGATCGGCCTGCAGGACTTCCTCCTCGCGGGGTTACTCCTATTGCGCCGGTGGCGCTGGATCGCCGGGTGGATGGCAATTTGGGGGCTCGCGACAGCCCTGTCGAGGGTGACATCTATGGGCGTAGACTCCTGGCACCAGTCCGTCCTGCGGCTCGCCAATGGCGGCGTGCCACTCACTCTCTTTCTCGCCTGGCACCACCTCATTAGGTTAAGTTCAGCTATCCGGAAGCCATGATCACTGCAGCCCTTCTCATCCTTGCTACCTGCCCGATCGAGGATCCGTGGACTCGACTCGAGGGGACTGAGCCCGCCCAGTGGAGGCTCGTCTGGACCAGCGACCCAGCCCACGCGGTGACCGT
>JAPKBO010000347.1 GCA_028823395.1 Planctomycetota bacterium
GCGCGGGACGTGGAACCGAGCGAAGTCCTCCGTCCATTCCCAGAGTTGCGGGCTGCCCGCTGAATGGCAGACGATTCCTGTCCGAGCATCACCCGTCATTCCGCATTTCTTGGAGAGTCCCCCACACTTCCCGTCAGTGAGGCTCGCCCCTCCCAGGTCGACCCAGAGCTGATACTCCCAGTATCCAATCGTCGTTCCTGCCTCAGTGTCGGGGTGTTCTGGATTGTCCTTGGAGGTTGCTGTGCAGGTGCTCATGAGGACGTTCCCGGGGCGAGAGTGTAGGGAGAGCCGCTCCGTTTTGGCTTGCGGTTCCACCTTGCGCTCCCCCCAGTATCTGCTAGGTTTCCATTGAACTCTATCGGGTTTGGGGGCGCCGCAACGCCCCTAAGCTCTCCGCCGCAATCTAAACCAGAGAGGGACCGCCAATGGCATTCATTAGAACGCTCGCCGCCATCGTCCTGTTCGCACACTTGTCCGCCAACGCCGAGGCGCAATCCGCAATCCAGATCCCCTGCAACTGCCAAGCCGCCGTGGACGTGGTGCTAGTGGCTCAAGGCGCGACGGCTGCGGGCAACATCATCGACCTGGACGGACCGTGTTCCCCGCTGACCGCCACTGCGAATCCTGACGGATCGGTGACAGTTACCGGCTGCGACAACGGAGAGGGGTGTCAGTTTATCGGATCGATTACGTTCACCAGTTCTTCCGGGACCACCGCAATGGTGGACGGCGTCGACCTGAGCTGCGACGCTCACGAGTCGTTTCCCGGAAAAGACCCCAATGACGTGATTCTCGGCATCGTCATCGAATCTTGCAGCGAGTGCCAACGCTAGTTGCGGGCGACCGGAAATATGAAGCTCTATCTTCTTGGGTTTACGGCGCTCGCGTGTGCGCTCGTGATTGTGACTCTCACCAAGCTACAAGCCGACGAACAGAGGGGTGGTCGGGCGGTGGTGCCTCACCCGCCCGCCGCCCCTCTGCTCGAGAATGGCCAAGACGTCTGGGAAGTCACGCTTGCGGAACCCGAAGCCTTGGGAACAACTGATCGAACTCCTTCGGACCCGATCCTCGCGGGGAGCGATGAGCCCGGACCGGACCTTCCCGTGCCAGCTTCTCCGACCCTCGAGGAAGCCGACGTCCTCGCGCTTGAGCGGTCGTTCGAGGCCCTTCACTTCTACTCCACCAGGGAACAGTTGCTTGAAACCTACGAAGCGGCCATGGAGCGTATCCCCTCGGAGCAAGTTGAAACTCTTCACGCCAGGCTGCTAGACCTCGGCCAAGTCGAGGTCATCGATGCAAAGGCGACAACGACCGCAGAGGGGTACCGGGTTTATACCGTACCCAGGGAAGTGCGTCGGCAGAACAGACCCGTCCTCTCCAGAACTCACTACCTGGCAGACGGAGCGATGCACCGAACCTGGATCGAACCGAAGGACATGCCAGCCTTCGAGCAGGACATTCGCTACGCGGACTGGCTCATGGACCGGATACGCGGTCAGTGACCTTCCAGTGAGCGGTCGCGCGGGGCAGAGGGGGGTGCGGCGACGAATCAGAGAGACTGGGTGAGGGGGAAAGCGCTACCTCCCTCGCTTAGATTGCTTTCGCAACGCATCCCACTAAACAGGAAAGGACTTGATCATGAGTGTTACGCGTTGGATGTTGGCTGCAATGGCGATCTTTTTCTTTGGAACCGTCGTCACGTTGGCGCAAATCGACCCGGCCCCCGAGGGATGCGGCAATTTTAGTAATGTTTGTAGCGAGGCTCCGGGAGCAGACCCATCCTTTGAGTTGGCAGGCAAGGCCTGCGTCAACGGGACTGGGGATCTGACTATCAATGAGGCTGTACATTCTTTGGGGCGTGGGTTGGGTGGTTGGGCCTTTGACGGCAGGGCATATCCTGGAG
>JAPKBO010000348.1 GCA_028823395.1 Planctomycetota bacterium
TCGGTTGACGTTGAAGAGCAGCAGGGTCCGGCCCTCCCATCCGGTTTCCGTATCGTATTGGACCTCACCCACTGCTCCGAGACGCGACGTGAGTTGCAAGTCTTTCTCCAAAGTGATCCTGACCTCGCCCTCGCTGTCGACCCAGATCTGCGATCCGATGTTCAGGGGAAGCAGGGCCTCGAACCCGAAGACCGCACGGTTCTGGCCGTCCTGGAAATGTCCACCCAGCAGGGCGCTGTAGAAGCGATTGAAGTGGTACCGGTAGCTGGCGAGCAGTTCGTATTCGGCGCTCGGCACATCCTGCCAACCCACCTCCCACTCGAAGGCCAACTGGTGGCGAGTGGAACTCGTCGTCATGTAGCCCTCGGTAAAGTTGGAGAGCGCGGCTGCGTCCGCCCAGGCATACCAAGGGTCGCTGAGCAGCGACCTGCGAGATTCGTCGAGGGCGGCCGGGGGATCCCAGTCCTGGTAATGGACGATGCGCGCCATCCCGGCCTTCATGTGGTAGAGGATGTGGCAATGAAGGAACCAGTCGCCTTCTTCGTCGGCGAGGAACTCGATAACGGTGGTGCCCAGGGGGTTCACGTCCACCGTATGCTTGAGTGGCGCATGGCTGGCCTGACCGTTCAGGACCCGGAAAAAATGCCCGTGAAGATGAAGTGGGTGGTGCATCATGGTTTTGTTCTCGAAGACGATGCGAAGGATCTCGCCTTTCTTGACGGGAATCTTGTCGGCCTCGGAGAGGGTCTTGCCGTTGAAGGACCAGACGTAGCGCTCCATGTCCCCCGTGAGTTCCAGGCGAATTTCCCTGGGAGGTGCAGAACCTGACAGGGTGGTGGCCACCGGGGAGCGGAGCCGGTTGTAGGGCGGCATGGGCCGCTCGGGCACCTTCACCGAGTCTCGATCTTCGCGGTTTGCGTGGTTATTGTGGTCGTCGCGGCTTGTGTGCTTCTTGTGGTTCTTGTGGTTCTTGTGGTTCTTGTGCTTGTCGGGGTTGTCCGCCTCGTCGTGGTTCTCGTGGTTCCTGTGCTTGTCGTGGCGAGCGAGCCTGTCCGCCGAGGGCGCGTGCTCGCCACCCTCGTGCTGGGCGTGCTGGGCGTGGTGGGCGGCATAGAGGTTGGGCGGCGGAACGTCTTCGGCCGATCTCTTCTGTCCCTCTCCGATCCAGAGCGAAGTATGGCCGCTGCCGTCCTGAGCGGTGGCCCTGAACTCGGCTGCGCCCTCTGGGGGCACTTGGACCACAAAGTCATAGGTCTCGGCGACCCCGATCAGCATGCGGCCAAGATCCACTGCCTCGACATCCTTGCCGTCGGCGGCGATGACTTTGAGGGGTTCGCCCGCGTACTCGAGATAGAAATAACTGGATGCGGCGGCGTTGACCACGCGAAGCCGAATGCGCTCGCCAGGCAGGGCCTCGAGGTTCTGTTCCTCCTCCCCATTGGTGAGAAAAGCGTCGTAGGCCACGTCCGAGGCGTCCATGGGAGGCATGCGGTTGAGAGACCTCTCAAACATGGCTCCGAGGCCATTGGCCCGATACGCACCCCAGACCGTTTGCAGGGAGCCTTTCTGTCTGGAGAAGGTCTCGCTGCCGCTCTTGAGGAGCCGCAGGATTTCTTCGGGTTTCTCGCTCGTCCAATCCGAGAGCACGACCACATGATCTCGGTCGAAGGAGGGAGAAGGCGTTGCTTCTTCGATCACGATGGCGCCGTAGAGTCCGCGCTGCTCCTGGAGACCCGAGTGCGAGTGATACCAGTAGGTTCCGGCTTGTTTTAAAGCGAACTCGAATACGTGAGAGGCGCCGGGCTCGATGGGAACGTTAGTCAGCCCCGGAACCCCGTCCTGGCCGTTGGGCACCAACAGCCCGTGCCAGTGCAACGAGGCGCTGGTGTCTAGGCCGTT
>JAPKBO010000143.1 GCA_028823395.1 Planctomycetota bacterium
ACAGATAGTCCGCTCCCGCCCAACTTTGGGGTGGATCCCCGGCATGTGTCGAAAGGCCGATAGCGACATCCTCCCCAACACACTGGCGGGCCTCCAACGGACTAAGGGACCGGAACCCCAAATGCACGGCCTGGGCCCCGACCTCATGAACTAGGTGCGGTCGGTCATGTAAGCCCAACCATCCGTCCTCGAAGATAGCCCTGAGGAAACCCGCAAGCTCCACAAACGCTGCGTCAGGTAGCTCCGGCTCGCGCAGGAGCATCCCACGCAGCCCTCCTCGATATGCGGCGCGAACGCGCCCCAACAGATCAGCTTGGCGTGGCACGAACCCCTCGCCGAGCGCAAGGTTACCTGGGCTGAGCGCAAGAAGGACGGGTGGCAGGATCACACTCATTCCAACTCCACGAGGTAGGACAGTTCCCGCAAGAGAACACGCATGCGGGCCGGGCTCACGCCATCCTTCAATTGAACTTTTTGGCCGTCGAGAACCTTATCGACGTAACTGCGAACTCCAGGGTCCTGAACGAACCTCTTTAGACACTGCTTGTCTGCGCAATGAACAACCAAATCCGGGGTGATGCGCATCAATCCAGCCTGAGCGGCCCAATCCCGAATGGAATACAGAACATTCTGTGGCACAGGCACGCGCGAGTTCCATTCCAGGGTTTCAATCATGCGACTCAGGCTCATTCCGTCAATCAGTGCCCGATGTAGGGAGCTCGAGCTGATCTTGAAGTGCTTGAGGTCTCCCTCTCCACTCCTCTCACAGAATCGATCCAGATCGTGAATCAACGAGGCGTCATCCTCCGTAGGGAAGAGCACTACCTCAAAGTCCGGGGTGATGACCAAATTGCCTGAACCTCCCGAACTACGGTCTGGATCTTCCACCCCCAATAGTCGGGCGCCCGTCGGAGTCAAGCGCATGGCCACGGGATGTCCAGCTCCGTCGTACCCCAGATCAACCAACCCCAGGAGGTGCATCCTCTGCCGCAACCAACGGACAAGACTCCAGGAGAGACGCTGTAGATCCTCGCCCGTTTTGCTGCGTGGCGCTTCACGACCTTCGAAGTACTCATCCACTCCAAGCTCGTCCAAGCGACAGAGGTAATTGTTGCGGGCAAGGAACGGTAGGTACATCAGGTCATACCAAACGCCTGGATCAATACGCTTCGTCAAGGTGACCAGAATGTGCCGCAGCCGAACCTGATGGTAGGAATCGCGCTCCGCCGCTGGCTCCTCGAGGATGAAGTCGAACAACGCCTGCAGTTTATCGTCGAGTGTTCGCTCGTCCCAGCAGCGCCCCTCCGCCGTCAGAGCAAAAGTGCGCATTCCCGTGGGCTCGATCAGTTCCATGTAGCGAGCGAAGGAGTAGATAAAATTCAAGACCTCCTCGCGCTCTACCTCCCGGCCCGGATTGGGGATCAGGTCCTTCAGAATGCGCTTACCCGTCGTCTTGAAAAGTTCGCCCTTAGCCGTAAAGCGCACATTGTGGCCCACAATGAATGCCAGGAAACGGGTGACGTTGGCCACCAGATCCACACCCATTGTGGCTTTGTCATGCGGGGCGTCCGGATCCCCCGGTACGGCGACTCGCTTAAGCCAGGCCAAGGTCACCTCATTGAAGACAATCAATGTCTCCCCTGAATGGCCGATGCCGTAGCGGCCAAGATCAAGGTTCTCCAAAGTGCCCACGAGGGACTCTTCGAGAATCTTCCCCCACCGAAGTCCATTCCAGTGTGGAAGGTCGGTATCCATGCGGTCGAAGAAAGCCTTGGGGAGGATGCCCCCAAACTCCATCACAACCTTCCGCATGAGGTTCTGCAGCCCCTCCGGAAGCCGTTCGATGCGGGAGACGCAGGAAGCCTCGTTGGAGTACAGCTTGTAGAGCTCTCGAACGCGCGCTGGTGGAGTGCGTGCGGCGCGTTCGGGGTCGTCGTACATACGATCCAAATGGCCCCGCAGAGTCAGGGCATCGAAGATCCCCCGACGACGTGCACGGCGCTCCCCAAGAAGTGTATTCCCAAGGTCCTGGCAGATCGCGAAACTGCGTACCCCATCGGACGACACACGCCGGGAGGCGCATTCCTGCACCAGCCCCCGGCGCCGAAGTAACTCCAAGCTAGCCTCTAGTTCATAGCTGGAAAGGTAGGCCAAATCCTTGGCCCCCACGATCTCACCCATAGTGAGTTCGAAATGGGGTGCGGCAAGCAGCATGTCATGCACGGTCAACTCACTGCGCCGGAGATTCTCAACGCAATCCAACACCCGTGGAGAGTCACCCATCCATTCAGCCACGTCTTGGCGCAATTTCTTCAGGGTCCCAGGCACCTTCCCAGGCCTTTCACCGGCCCAAAAACGCCACGCTTCGCCAAGGTCCGCCTTGCTGAGGCCCGCCAACACCTCGATGACCGTTCCGGATGCCCGGTTATTGGCTGCACTCTTACGGGGCTCGTTCGATGAAGAAAGCGGAGAGGTCAATTCATCCCTCCTGGATTGTCCGGGCCGCCCAACGCAGACGGAGGAACGGCACTCCCTCCATTCCCGATTAAGGTTTCCAGGGCCTGGGCTTCGATAATCCGATAGCTGTAGCCCTGCTCAGTAAGAAAGAGTTGGCGACGCTCCGCAAACTCCTGATCCTTGGAGGCAAGGGTGACGAGAGCGTAGAACGCAGCCCCGGACCCATCGGACTTAGGCCGGAGGATGCGCCCCAATCGCTGGGCCTCCTCCTGCCGGGACCCGAAAGTTCCAGATATCTGGATGGCCACGTTCGCATCAGGCAGATCGATGGCGAAGTTGCCCACCTTCGAAACCACCAAAGTCGGAACCTGCCCCGTCCGGAACTTCCCATAGAGCTCCTCGCGATCACGCTGGGGGGTTTTTCCAGTGATCAGGGGAACCCCCAACTCTTTCGCGAGCCCACTGACCTGATCGATGTACTGCCCAATAATCAGGACGCGAGCCCCCTCGTGATGGCTGAGAATTGTTCGCACCACCGCGGTCTTAGCAGGATTCTCGGAGGCGATTCTGAACTTTGAACGGGACCCCGCACCGATGTAGCGCACACGCTCTTCCTCATTGAGAGGGACACGCACCTCGACGCATGCAGCACTGGCAATAAATCCTTGGCCCTCAAGGACCTTCCACGGCACGTCATACCGCTTGGGCCCGATGAGACAGAAGACCTCATCCTCTTTACCGTCCTCGCGAACGAGAGTCGCTGTGAGTCCCAGGCGGCGCCGAGCTTGGAGCTCCGCCGTTACGCGAAATACGGGAGCCGGAAGGAGGTGGACTTCGTCATAAATGACCAGGCCCCAATTCTCCCTCCCGAACAGGGAGAGATGTTCGAAGGCGTCGGCCTTGGAGCGCCGCCATGTCACCATCTGGTAGGTGGTGATCGTCACAGGCCGGACCTCCTTGCATTCACCGGTGTATTCACCCACCTGCTCCTCCGTCAACTCCGTCTTGTCCAGCAACTCCTGCTTCCATTGGCGCACGGCAATCGTGTTCGTGGTGAGAATAAGGGTCTTGGCACCCACCTTCTCCATAGCGGCCATTCCCGTAACCGTTTTTCCAGCTCCACAGGGCAGAACAACCACGCCACTTCCACCCGAGGCAGCCCCGCCCGCATGGAACGCATCAGCCGCCCGACGTTGGTAATCCCTCAATTTGAATGGTGCCCCACTCAGCGTCTTTTCTCGCAGGCGTACCTCTAAGGGGTCTCCCTCCACGAAGCCGCCGCAGTCATCCACGGGATAGCCGATCCGAATGAGAGCCTGCTTGAGGGTGCCACGCTCCAGAGGGTCCACGAAGACGGCCCCCTCATCATCCACCTCAACACGCTGACGAACCGAAGCGTGGCCAAGCACGTCCGCCAGAGCGGTCTCATCACCCGCCACCAGTTTAAACCTATCCCCATCCCCCATACGCTCGATACGCAGGAGCCCATAACGATCCATCCACCCGCGGATACGCTCGAGGATCACCACCGGCACAGGGACGCAACTAAACGCATCGAGAGTCCTCTCGACATCATCAGCTGTCACCCCAAGGGCCGCAGCATTCCAGACTGAAATAGGGCTGACCCGGTAGGTATGGAGATACTCCGGGCTCTTTTCCAGTTCGGCAAAAGAAGCAAGAGCGTCGCGGGCCTCTGCGTAGCGGGGATGCTCCGCAGTCAGCGGTCGCCCCTGCTGATCCTTTGCGGGGCCACCATCTGCATCCAGCACCGTGTGCACGGTATGCAACATCAGCGTGCCATCCGATTGCACCATCAAGGGTTCAGTGGGTCCCATCTACTTCACCTTTCCACTTAGAGGCCTAGCTCGGCTTTTCGCGCGCGCAGCCCGCAGTGGCCGGACCAGGGGTTCGCCACGCCCACCCAGGAAGGGTGCCGTGCGGGATTCGGTACTGCATTGCAGTTCGGCAGGCGTTCCCAGGGCGATCACTCGTCCCCCGCCGGCACCGCCCTCGGGGCCTAGCTCTATCAGCTCGTCGCAACTCGCCAAGAGGTCCGTATGGTGTTCAATCAGAACCACCGCGTGTCCCCGACTGGCGAGCGCACGCAGTGCCCCGTGCAGTCGAGTGCAATCACTAGCCGAAAGCCCGGTCGTTGGCTCATCCAATAGGACAATGGATGGCGAAGTAATCCGAGTGCTTTGATTTAGACGCGAGAGCTCCGAGGCCAACTTCACGCGCTGAGCCTCTCCACCCGACAGCGTCGTTGAGGGCTGGCCAAGGGCTAAGTAACCCAACCCGACTTCTTGCAACGTCTCCAGAATTTGAAGGCACTTGGGCTGGTGAACCAAGAATTCCGCCGCCTCATCAACAGAGAGGGCAAGCACGTCAGCCATGGAAAGGCCCCTATGCCTAATCTCCAAAACCTCAGGCTTATACCGCAGACCGTCGCATTCCTCGCAGGTAAGCCAGAGGTCTGCTAAGAATTGCATCTCCACTAAGCGCGCCCCACGGCCATCGCACGCAGGGCAGCGCCCCCGGGTTGAGTTGAAGGAGAAATGGGCGGGCCCCATACCGGCCTGGCGCGCCCCCGGGGTGCGCGCGAACAACTCGCGCAAGGGGCCCAACAGGCCCGTGTAAGTTGCCGGAACCGAGTGAGGTGTACGCCCGATAGGCGTGGCGTCCACCAACACCACGCGCAGATCCTCCGGGAAGACACAGGACTTCCAGCGGCCATCGGCGGCCTCTCCTTGAAGAGCCGGAAGTAGCGTATCTAGCAATAGGCTCGACTTACCCGATCCGGAAGGGCCACAAATTCCAGTCATGCGCCCAAATCCAAGCTCCAGGCTCACGCCCTTCAAGTTATGGACCCGCGCACCCGTCAAAGAAACCGGGGCGGGCAGGTTGGGGGCTGAATCAAGAACCGGAGCGGACGGAAGGCTCAGTTCGCCACGTAAATAGGCACCGGTCATGGACTCCGTGTTCGCCGCCACCTCAACGGGGGTGCCCGCACCGACCACACGCCCTCCATGCCGACCGGCACCAGGGCCCATGTCCACAATCCAGTCCGCCCGTGCCATTAGGGCGCCGTCATGCTCCACCACGATGACAGTATTGCCCCGATCCCGAAGGGCGCACAGGGCGTCACACAGTGAGTCAACGTCAGCGGGGTGCAAGCCTACCGTCGGTTCATCAAGGACATAGCAAACCCCCACAAGCTCCGATCCCAGGCTTGCGGACAACCGTACACGGCGGGCTTCTCCTCCTGAGAGAGTGGCCGCGCTCCGATCCAGAGTGAGGTACCCAAGTCCCACGTTTTCAAGCAGAGAGAGACGCCCGGTAATTTCAGCGATCACCGGAGCGATAACCTTTTCAAGCCCCGCGCGCAAACGCAGAGTTCGCATCCATGCAAGCGCGCCAGTCACGCTGAGGGATAACACCTCGGGGAGGCGTTTGCGGTGCAAACGCACAGCCCGCGGCCCGGGTGCAAGACGCTCCCCCTCACAAGCAGGACACCGCGTCTTGCGCATGACCGACTCCAAGAGGCTCGCCCAACCGGGGTCGTCCGTCTTTTGATGCCAAGCATCCACGTGACCACACAAGCCGGTCCATGGCAGGCTCAACTTCTCGACCATCTCTGTGTTGCGCGTGGTTTTACGGAGGGTGACCTTGTACGACTCCCGTGCACCCACACCGCGTAGGAGCAAATCCAGACTCTTCTTGCTCATACCCAGAACCGACTGGTTGAGATCGATCCGGTGGGAACGCGCGACCGCCCGCAAAAGGGTCTCGTAGTACCCCTTCCCCTTGGTCAGGTAGCGGCCCAACTTGCCTCCAATGGCCCCGTCCATGAGCGACGCTTCAGGGTCGGTCACCAGTATGGCGGGATCGCAAACAACACTCTCGCCGAGCCCCGAGCACTGCCGACAGGCACCCACGTGCGTATTGAATGAAAAGTGACGGGGCTCTAATGCCGAATCCAATTGGAAGCCGCACTCGGTACATGCCCCGGCCGTCGAGGCTTCCAATCGCGCCCCCTTGGCGTACTGAAAGCTCACCCGCCCATGGGCCAAAGCAGCGGCCTGCTCAATCCCCTCAGCCAGGCGGGCACGCTTGTCGCCGCTCAAGGCCATGCGGTCAATCACCAGGTCCAAGCTCGACTGGCAGTCCACCTTCGCAAGAGCATCCAAACGATGTACCTGCCCATCCACCTGGGCTCGCAGGTAGCCCGCTTCCATCCAGGAGCCGGCCAAGCGCCGCATGGCCTCGGAGGGATCTGGGGGCAAGGCGCGCCCATGCCCAAAGATCGGGGCGAGAAGCATGCCACTCTGGCCCGCTCCCTCGCCTTTGAGCCACCGACGGGTGAGGATTCCGGGATCGGCGGGCACGAGCGCCTCGCCATGCTCTGGGCATCTTGCGGTCCCAGCCCGAGCCCACAGTACCCGCAAGTGATCATGCAACTCCGTGGTGGTGGCTACGGTGGAGCGCGGATGCGCACCGATGGTGCCGGCCTCCACAGCAACCGACGGGCCGAGGCCCGTCAGACTTTCCACCGGCGGGCGGTCCCTGTCTCCAAGGAATTGGCGTGCATACGTAGAGAGGGATTCGACGAAACGACGCCGCCCTTCGCTGTGAATGGTGTCCATAGCCAGCGACGTTTTCCCCGAGCCGGAAGGGCCGGTGACCACCGTCAGGCTTGCGTGAGGGATTGAGACGTCCACCTCGCGTAGGTTGTGTGTACGGGCACCGCGAACCTCGATCGATGTCGGCGCAGACTCCTTGGAAGAAGATTTTTTCCTCTTCCGTGCGGGGCGGACACCCATCCGCGAAAGTGCGTGCCCTGTGTGTGAAGCGACACACCTGGACACCTCCTCCGGCGTCCCGGTGGCAACCATTTGCCCACCACCGTCCCCCCCTTCCGGCCCCAGGTCAAACAGTTGGTCCGCAGCCTGAATCAGCTCGAGGTTATGTTCAATAACAACCACCGTGTGGCCCTGATCCACGAGACATTGCAGCGCCCCCGTTAGGAGACCCACATCCTCCATGTGCAACCCCGTTGTAGGCTCATCCAGGAGATACAGCACGTGACCATGGGTGCGTTTCTGCAAGTGCGTTACGAGCTTGATCCGTTGAGCTTCGCCCCCCGAGAGAGTCGTCGAGGGCTGCCCCAGGGTGAGGTAGCCGAGCCCCACGTCGCACATCCACTGTAGTGGGCGTGAGATCCGGGGATGGTCCTTGAACACATCCAGAGCCTCCCCCGCCGTCATGGCCAATACCCCAGAGATGGAATGGCCGCGGTAAAGCACGTCCAGGGTCTCGGCCTGGAAACGCGCGCCCCCGCACTCCACACAGGGAACGGTCACAGGCGCCAGGAACTGCAACTCCACCAGTTCGGAACCCGCGCCCTTACAGACTTCGCACCGGCCACCCTCCACGTTGAAAGAGAAGCGCGACTTTGCGTAGCCACGCACCCGACTCTCAGGCAAGGCAGCGAACAGATCACGAATGGGTCCCAACACCTTGGTGTAGGTGGCTGGATTAGAGCGCGTGGTTCGACCAATGGGGGTGGCATCCACCACCACCAGATCCGTCAACGCCTCAACGCCCTGAAGGCTCTCGTATTCCCCGGCCACCTCACACTCCCGGCCCAGAGCACGCAGTACAGCCGGCCTCAGGGTGCGCTGGATCAAGGTCGACTTACCGGACCCCGACACTCCCGTCACCGCCACGAGGCAACCGAGGGGCAGATCCAAATCGACGTCCTGCAGATTGAATGCGGACGCGCCTGACAAGCTCAAGAATTTCCCGTTCCCTGTGCGCCGTTCAGTCGGCGCGGGCAATTGAATTTCCCCGCGCAGTAATCGTCCTGTAGGAGTGTCCGCCTTCGCCACTGTGCCCGGCGTACCCTCTGCCACGACACGCCCCCCGAACTGGCCGGCACCGGGCCCCACGTCCACAATCCAATCTGCGGCCCGCAGGGTGCTTTCGTCGTGCTCAACAACAACGACACTATTGCCCTGGCTAACCAGATCCCGCAGAGCCTCAAGCAGTGCGGCATGGTCCCGCGAATGCAATCCAATGGAGGGCTCATCGAGCACATACAGGACCCCCACCAACCCCGCACCCAACTGGGCGGCGAGCCGAATTCGCTGCGCCTCTCCGCCAGACAGGGTGTCCGCGCCACGCTCCAGGCACAGATAGCCCAATCCAACCTTCTCAAGGAAAATGAGGCGGCGGTTTATCTCCGAGAGCAGATCACGAGCAATCCGCGCCTGGCGTTTGTTGAGTTCCAGCCCACCCAACCGATCCGGTAATTCGCTAACGGGCAGACGGCACAATTCCGGCAGAGTCACATCACCCAAACGAACATGCCGCGCCGCTTCTCCCAGCCGACTACCAGCGCACTCCGGACAGGCCGCCGTCGTGAGGAACCGACCAACGAGACGCCGCTGGGTACCCTTGGCACTCGCCCGCTCCAGCTCCGTCAGGACGCCCCGAAAGGGCCGCTGCCAAGTCCATTCCCCTCTGCCCCGTTTCCCCTTCCAGCTCTTCTTGTCCTCGAAGCGCTCGTCACCTGTCCCGCGCAGGATCATCTGTCTGGCTTTCGGGCAAAGCTCGCGCCATGGGGTGTCTAGACTGAAGCTGCCGAAACCGGCAATCTGCTCCAGGAATTCGAAATCCACTCGAGGAAAGAGAAGCGCACCGCCACTGGCCCGGGTC
>JAPKBO010000144.1 GCA_028823395.1 Planctomycetota bacterium
CGCTCTCGCTCTCGCCGTCGTTCGGGCGAGCGAACCGCCGAATCCGCCGAGGGCGTTGCAGGCGCTGCGGGCGCTGCGGAATCGACATCGAACACCGAGAACGCCTCCTCGGAAGGCTCCGGATCTGAGGGCGCGCCCCGCACTAGACGTCGGGGGAGCCGTGGAGGTCGAAGGCGGCGCTCCAAGGCCGGCTCGGGAGAAGCCGGGAAGCGCAGCGCTTTAGCGGTAGAGGCCATTCCGGGAGAGGAAGATCTGGCGGACCTGCCCGCAGAGGGGGGGCGCGGCGAAGACGGCGCACCGACCAGGACGAGACGCAAGCGCACACGGCGTGGTGGTCGCGGTCGCAAGAAGGTCTCCGATTCGGGGGACGCGAACGAAGAGGCCGCTGAGGACTCGGGTGCTGAACCACGTAGGAAGGCCGGCCGCAAGAAGGCCACCAAGAAGCGCACCGGGAGATCCTCCAGCGCCGCCAAGACGGATGAGGAACTTGAGGCCGAAGCCCTTGCTGATCGCACGGAGTCGATCCTCGTCAACGCCGAAGATCAGGAAGAGAAGAGGGTCGCCGTCGTTCGCGGAGATCTAATCGTCGATTTCTTGATGACCTCCGAGAACCAGCAATCCCTGGTCAACGATATCTATCGTGGCCGGGTGGTAAACCTTGAGCCCGCTATCGGGGCGGCCTTTATTGATTTTGGACAGGGTCGTAACGGGTTCCTGCACACCTCCGACGTGGTTTCCGCCTACGGCGAGAAGGACTTCAATCTGAAGTCTCTGCTCACGAGCCAGGTGGAAATCGAGGAGTGGGACGGGGCCTCCAGTCAACCCATGGTGGGTGCTGAAATCTCGGATGAAGTCGCTGTCCCTGATGAGGATGAAGAGAGCGACGCCGAGCCGGATGCCGCGGCTGGTGCCGAGCCTGATGCCGAGACCGAGACCGATGCCGAGACTGCTGAAGGAGACTCCGAAAGCCCGAAGGAGGAGAAATCCGCCGGTCGGGGTCAGCGTGGCAAGAAGAAAGGCTCCCGCCAGGGCACTCGCCAAGGCACTCGCCAAGGTGGACGCAGCGGGCGGGAACGCAAGCCCATCTCTGACCTCTTGAAGAAAGGCGACCAGGTGGTCGTGCAGGTGACCAAAGACGCCATTGGCGACAAGGGGCCGACGCTAACCACCTACCTGTCCATTCCCGGCCGCTATCTGGTGCTCATGCCTTCCGTGAGTCACACCGGGGTGAGCCGCAAGATTCCCGACGACAAGGAGCGTCGTCGGCTCAAGCGCATCCTGTCGTCCATCAAAGTTCCCGAGGGCATGGGGGTGATCGTTCGAACCGCAGGTATCGGCAAGACAAAAACCGACCTGCAGCGCGACGTGAATTATCTCCTGGGCGTCTGGGAGAACCTGGGGCAGAAGCTAGAGAAGGGCCGCGGCCCTGCTGTGCTGTACCAAGAGTCCTCCCTGGCGATTCGCACCCTGCGCGACCTGTTCAACGCGCGCACCAAGGAAGTCGTCATTGATGACTCGGAGGTGTACGAAGAGGTGATGAGTTTCGCGAATGAATTGATGCCGGATCAGGTTGATCGCATCAAGCGTCACGAGGGTGGCCGGCCGCTCTTTCACGAATTTGGGGTCGAGCAGGACTTCGAGAAGATCTTCGCGCGTCGGGCCGAGCTTCCGTCAGGGGGCTCGATCATCTTTGATCAGGCAGAGGCCTTAGTTGCTATCGATGTGAACTCGGGCCGTACTCGCACCAAGTCCTTTGACTTCGAAGAGGTCGCACTCAAAACCAACCTGGAGGCAGTACCCGAGATCGCTCGCCAGATTCGCCTCCGCGATCTTGGTGGCATCATCGTTTGCGACTTCATCGACATGATGAAGAGCACTTCCAACCGGCAGGTAGAGCGTGCTCTGCGCGATGAATTCGCCACGGATCGTGCACGCTCCAAGATGGGCCGCATGAGCCAGTTCGGTTTGCTGGAAATGACGCGTCAACGGCTGGGGCCGGGTGTGCACAAGAAGGTGTTTACGACCTGTGCCCGTTGCCGTGGCACGGGCAGCATCCGGTCGGTGGCCTCTCGGGCCCAAGCCATCATCAGGCGCTTGGGGGCCGCGTTGACCCAGAAGGGATTCAGCAAGGTCGAAGTGCGAGCTCACCCCGAAGTTGTGGACTTCTTGAAGGCCGATCTTTGGGACTACGTGCGTGCTATGGAGCACCGCTCCGAGCGGGAGTTGGACTTCATCGGTGTGCCCGACCAGGCTGAGGACAGCGTGCTCCGCTATCTGCGGACTGATGGCCGCGAGGTCCGTCCTGGAGGGCGTCGCAAACGGTAGTTTTCGGATGCCCCACCCTCAGTCCGCTCAATAGGGTGTCCTGGGGGTGGCGGTGGCATCCTGCCGCAGCTAGACTTCTCGGCCTAATCGTCCATCCCTAACCGACGCCCGCGGGAGAATTCACCGCGGGAGAGCCGGGACCACGGTCCCGGATTGCCAGCAAGCGAGGATCCCGTGTACGCCATCATCAGTGACCGTAATAATCAGGCCAAGGTAAGCGTGGGTGACGTAGTCGCCTGCGACCTCATGGACGTGACCCCTGGCAGTGAAGTGATCTTTGACCACGTCCTGCTCGTATCCAATGAGGGGGATGTCAAGATCGGCAAACCCCACGTGGACGGCGCGATCGTCAAAGCGGAAGTTATCGGCGAAGCCAAAGGCAAGAAGCTGGTCATCTTCCGCTTCAAGCGCCGCAAGGGCGTCCGTCGTAAGACGGGCCATCGTCAGCACTACACCAAAGTGCGAATCACCGAGATCAACGGCTAACCTCAAGGACCCCTTCAATGGCACATAAGAAAGGACAGGGAGCCACCCACAACGGCCGTGACTCCAACCCCCAGTTCCGGGGCGTCAAGCGCTACGGTGGTCAGACGGTCACTGCGGGCACTATCCTGGTGCGCCAGTGCGGCACCCGCTTCAAGCGCGGAACCAATGTTGGGCTTGGTAGCGATTTCACTCTCTATGCCCTGGTTAATGGGACCGTGCGGTTCCAGAAGGGGCGTCGGGTCCACGTGGATCCGCTCAGCGCCGAGTAGCGCGTTGCTGGCCGTTCCCGCCTGGGATGCTGCTGGCAAGTTTGCTACGCGCTAATAGCGCCGGAAGATCATGTTTCGCGACGAAGCCAGCATCGAAGTGATTGCCGGAAAGGGTGGGGACGGAATGTCCTGCTTCCGCCGTGAGAAATATGTCATCAGGGGCGGTCCCGATGGCGGAGATGGCGGTGACGGGGGCAGCGTCCTGTTGGTCGCCAGCTCGACGTTGAACTCACTCCTCAGGGTGGGGCGATCCTATCGCTATAGCGCGGACAAGGGGCAACCCGGCGGATCGCGTAAGTGCACGGGCGCTCGCGGCCAGTCGCTGCGTGTCTTAGTTCCCGTAGGGACCCAGGTCTTTGATGCGGACGAGGGCACTCTGTTGTTCGATTTGGCTCATGAGGGCGATGAATTGCTCGTTGCCCGGGGCGGGAGAGCAGGCAAGGGCAACGTGCGCTTTGCCAACTCAGTGCGTCAGGCACCGAATCACTGCACGCCGGGTAAGGAGGGCGAGCGCCGATCCCTTAACCTGGTGCTGAAGCTTTTCGCGGAGGTGGGCCTCTTGGGCTTGCCGAACGCGGGCAAGTCCACCTTCCTCTCGCGTGTGACCGAGGCGCGGCCCAAGATCGCGGACTACCCCTTTACCACCTTGGATCCACAGGTAGGTATCGCCAAGGTCGGTGACTATGACACTCTAGTTCTGGCCGACCTGCCCGGGTTGATCGAGGGAGCGGCAGATGGGGCTGGCCTGGGCCACAGGTTCTTGCGCCATGTGGAACGTTGCCGCGTACTTCTGCATCTAGTGGACGTCTCTCCAGGTGCGACGGATGAGCCCGCCGAGGCTTGGCGTACCCTGGATCGCGAACTACTCAACTATTCGGCGGCCCTGCACGCCAAGCCACGCATCGTCGTGGCCACCAAGCACTTTGAGGGCGAGGGCTCTGTCGAGGGTTTGGAAACCCTGCGCCAGGCTGTGGCGGAGGCCGGGGCCGGAGGTGAGCGGCCCACTCTGGTTTATCCCATCTCGTCGGTCACCGGGGAGGGCCTGTCCGAGCTCCTGTCCCTGGCTCAGACGCTCGTGCGCGAAGAAGTGGCCAGGGCTCAAGAGTCCTAGCGCCTGGGTGGGGACGAGACCTACCCGCGTGGAGAGCCCGGAACCGACGATTCAGGCCTTGGACCGGCTCAGCGGAACCGACGGAGCTTCCGAGGGTGCGGTCGGGGAGATCCGGGCCTGAGAAAAGCTACCGATCCTGCGGAAGAGACCTCGCTTCAGAGCGTCCAGGACAGCGTCGGTCCGCCCCAGCCCTCCCTGGACCCCGTTCTCGGCTGGGAATACACCTCTCCTGAGGCTAGGATCGAACCCACATCATGGACGTTTCGAGCATCAAAAGCACCAGTTGGATAATCTCCGTGGCCCTCGGTCTCGGTCTCGGGTACACGGTTTGGGACTACGTTGCGCGGGATGGATCCCGACGCGTTGTCAACGAGGACGGGCGTGAGTCGCTTGTGGTCGTGGATCCCGAGTATGTGCGTTCGGTGCTCGAGGCGAATGTACGGCTTGACGTCGACGTCAAGCACGGCTTGGCCTACAAGGGTGAGCTCGAGCGAACCTTCTTGCGGATGAACTGGACCGGCTACGAGGCGCCCGTGGTTGTGAAGCCCACGTTGGAGGAGCCTATTTCGACAGGCCCTCGCTATAAGCCCCTCGACACGGTCGTGCGGGTTCTCATGTTGGCGGTGAATGACTTGGACGCGGGTGGGTCCTTCTCATTTGTCCACCTCCTCCCGGGCGAAGATCCCCTGGAGTTGCGCGTGGGAGACACTCTGCCAGAGCCCAACGACTATGCCGTTGTGCACGCCATTCGGAACACGGGTCTTGAGTTTGCCTTCAAGGAGGCTGGTCGGCCCAATGAGAGTCTCGCCCCGATGAGCATGGATGACGGCAATCTGATCACCAAGCTGGGCGAGGGGGGCGTGCTTACTGCAACGGGAGACAATATTCCGCGCGTCAAACGCAAGCGCTCCAAGCGCCCAAGTCAAACAGAGGAACTCGGCAACAACCTCTTCTTGCTGGGTACCGAGGACTTAGATTATTTCGGCAAGAACTATGCGGCCATCCTTACTGACGAGGTGCAGACGGCCACGCACTACGACGAGAACGGAAAGCGGGCGGGCATTGAGATCAAGAGCATTGCCAGCGGCTCGGTTGCTTCGCGGCACGGCGCTCAGGCCGGAGATGTTCTGATCAGCATTAATGGTCAGCCTGTGAGCAGTGAGCACGAAGCCATCAACTTCGTGAAGAACAATCAGGACCAGTACAGCGTTTGGGAGGTCGTCGTGGAGCGCCTTGGGCGCCGCGAAACGATCGTCTACACGGACCCCGATAATTAGAGGGGCCGGCCTTGGGTGGGGCCTTGGCCCTGCGTAGACGTTGCGCCCTCCCCCTTACCTTTCCGATCGAGCGTCATGTCGCACGCCATCCTCGCCCTCGACCTCGGCAACAGTACCTGCCAATTGGCTTGGGTCGCCGCCCCAGGTGATGGCGGAGCGGTAGAGGTTATTCTCCGCCTACCTTGCTCCCAGGATCTGGTTCGCGAGTTGACTGAGTGGTTTGATTCCCACCCCATTCCACCCGGCACGTGCGCTGCCTTGTCCAGCGTGGCCAGTGAGGCACAGACGGGTGATGTGCTCAACCTCTTGACCCGCATCCCCGGATGCAAGCCTTGCGTCCAGCCCCCCGCAGGTTTGGATCTGCGCCTGAATGATCCCAGCGGCGTGGGCTGCGACCGACTCTACGCTGCGCGTGCGGCCCTTGAGCTAAGCGGCATGCCCACGGTGGTCGTGGATGCGGGCACGGCGCTGACGGTGGACGTCGTGCAGCCCCCGAGCGACTCGGGTGCGGGGCACTTGCGCGGCGAATTTCTGGGAGGGGCCATCGCCCCCGGCCCGCGACTCTTGGCCGAGGCTTTGGCGCTGGGCGGCGCGCGCTTGCCCAGGGTAGACGGGCGTCCCGGGGTTCCAGCCCTGGGGAAGGACACGTCTTCCGCTCTTGAAGCGGGTATCGGTGTCGGCTTGGAAGGGGCGGCGCTGCATTTGGTGCGCCGAGTTGCTGATGAGGCGGGGCTAGAGCAGCCGGCAACGGTGCTGACGGGCGGTGCGGCTTCCTTCCTGCGGGCGGCACTGTGCGCAGCAGCGCCGGGGCCTTGGTTCGAGGATCCGGATCTAGTGCTTCGTGGTTTGGCTGCCAGTGCGCGCGAAATTCAGGACGGCGGGTTGTGAGTGTTCGCCGTCTGACTCCCGCAGGTACGGGGGGGGTCGCTGTCGTGGAGGTGAGTGGGCGCGCCAGTTTGCGACGACTGGAGGAGTACCTGGGGAGTTCCTTACCCGGGGACGGGAAGGCAACGTTGGTGCGCCTGTTGCGCACCTCTGCAGGCCCAGCGGCGCAGGGCGAGCAAGAGCGTTCCGGAGTGGACCTACTGGATGAGGCGCTGCTCTTGCGCCGGGGCGAGGACTGCGTGGAGCTGTGCTTGCACGGCAACCCCCTCCTGGTGCAGGAGGTGATCCAACGCATTGAGGCGGATAGCGGAAATGACGCACGCGGGGAAGCCCTGAGTGTTGAAGCTGCAGCCTGGCAGCTCTTGCCGCACATCGAGAGTGAGAGCGGCGCGCGTCTTGTCCTTGATCAAGCTCAGGGGGCCTTGCGCAGGGAGGCCCTGGCCTGGGCCGGAGGTGAGGTGCCCGGGCCTTTGTCTTGGGTCGAGCTCTATCGCGCGTCTGCGGCCCTCATCCGTCCACCTCTGGTTGTCTTGACCGGTGCTAGCAACGCGGGCAAGTCCACATTGTTCAATCTGTTACTGGATGAAGAGCGTGTCGTGGTCAGTGAGGAGATGGGTACAACGCGCGACACCATTGCTGCCCCTCTTGTATTGGACGAGTGGGTGGTGCGGTTGGTGGATACGGCCGGTGAACGCGAAGTGGGTTCGAGTGGGGGTGGGGCGGTGGAGATTGAAGGCCAGCGTCTCGGGCGCGAACTCGCTGCCCGGGCCGAGTTGACACTGGAGCTCATTGACTTTCAGAGTTTGCCCGCGGAATCCTGGCCCGATCCTGCACCTGAACCGGGCAGGCGCGTACTCGTCAGTCGTGCCGATTCTCTCAGCGAGGATCCGGCGGCCTTGGATGCGAGGGTGGCTATCTCGGCCATGCGGGCTCCGCAGCAGGCGCGGGCACTCGTGGGCGATTTGATCCTTGAAGGCCTGGGGTGCCAAGGCCCGCAAGCTCGCTGGCAGGCTGGTCGTGCCGTTCCCTTGGAGTTGGCGTGGGCCGAGGCTCTGGACACAGCGCGTTCATTGCCTCCGGGGGAAGCCCGAGTGCAAAGAGTGCTCGGTGTCTTGAATGGGGACAGTTTCGAGCAGGGTAAGGCTGTTGATCCGAGTTGCCCGTAGGCGCCCTCACCCGTAGAATAAATTGGCCCAAGGCGCCCTTGCCGGACGCGTTTTGATTCAGCCTCCCTTGAACCCACAGAATGCTTGGACGGCATGTGATTGCCGTCCTCCGCTGGTATTTGCGTCTCGCATGGTGAGGAATCCGCTCCATCCGAGCGAGAAAACTGGCCCGTGCCCTGGTTTGGACGACCAAGCCGCATGACTCAAGTCCCCCGGCACTTGGTCTCCATCGACGACTTCTCCGTGGAGGAGATTTGGGCGCTCTTCGCTGCGGCGGACCGCTTCGCTGCCGACCCGCGTGGGCACGCGGACCTGTGCCCCGGAATGATTTCGGCCAGCCTGTTCTACGAGCCTTCCACCCGGACTCGTCTGTCCTTCGAGTCGGCCATGTTGCGCCTCGGTGGAGGTGTCATCACGGCGGCCGAGATGCAGCAGTCCTCGGCCTCGAAAGGCGAATCTTTGGCTGACACGGTGCGCGTGGTTGGCGGTGCGTACGCGGACGTGATTGTCTTGCGTCATCCCAGTGAAGGCGCCGCGCGCTTAGCCGCTCAGTACTCACCGGTGCCCGTGATCAATGCCGGGGACGGCGCCCATGAGCACCCGACCCAGACCCTTTGCGATCTCTACAACCTGCATGTGGAGCGCGGCCGTATTGAAGGCCTAGACGTAGTACTGGCTGGGGATCTGAAGTACAGCCGAACGGTGCACTCGTTCGCTTACGCACTGGCGCGCTTTGGGGCCAATATCGTGTGTGTACCCCAGTCTGGCTTTGAAATGCCGGAATACGTGCTATGCCGCCTGCGTGAGGAGTTTGGGGTGGAGCCCATTCGAGCTGACGCTCGACGCCTTGGGACCCTGGCCTCGGATAGTGACGCCGTGTACCTGACGCCCCAGAAGCCGCACCAGTTGTCCTTGTTCACCGACGCACGCGGGTGGGAAGTGGAGCATGTGGATGCGCTCTACATGACCCGTCCGCAGACCGAACGTCATGCCGGGGCCGAAGTTTCAAAAGCCGCTTACCTTCGCCTTGAGAAGCGATCGATGGCCGTGGAGTCCCTTCGGGATGCGGTGGTCATGCATCCCCTTCCGCGTCGAGACGAAATCGATTCGGAGATCGACTCCGATCCGCGTAGCATCTACTTCAAGCAAGCGGCTCGGGGTGTTCCTATTCGCATGGCCATTCTCGGATTGCTTCTTGGGCGCTCAGATCTCGGCGTGGAGCCTGCTCCGCCGAGACCGGAGGGTGTCCCCGTGCGAGTGGGGGGGAATCCATGTCCCAACCCGGCTTGTATCTCGCGCACCGAGACCCGGCACGTGACTCCGGCATTCACCCTCGCGGGAAGGTCTCCCCTCCGGGCCCACTGCGCCTACTGCTCTAGGGAGCTGATCTTCGAGTGGGTGGGTTGCTCCTCGACGCGTCACTACCATGCCCCCGGCGCTGGCGATCTACGCCGGGTGCGGGCCGACCATTTGGTCTTCTTTATGGATCGCGCCTCCGCCGAGGCGTGTGGGTTCGAGCCGGCCGCACGCTCGAGAGGTGGCATCTCAGCGGGTTCGGGGCCTGCCTGAGGCGATAAACTGAGCTTTGGCGGCCCGTGCCTGAGGGACCGAAAGCGGCCCCATAGGGCCGCT
>JAPKBO010000145.1 GCA_028823395.1 Planctomycetota bacterium
CTCCAGCTCCTGGGCCGCGGACCTCTTCCGTTTGCCCCTGGTGGACGTCACACGCGGGGAAGAGGCGCAGGGATTCAGTTGCCCGGGTAGCGTGGTGCGCTGCATCCCCGAAGCGCCGGGGACGGTGACCACTGCAGGCCTGCCCGCCTCCGTGCCCGTGTTCTTCTCGTCGTCATCCGCCTGGAAGCGGCTTGAAGGAGAGGCGGCGCGGGAAGCGCACCTCGATCCTGACGCGGCTCTGACTGTGCATGCTCGCTACGCTCCGCGCCGCGCACTTCTTTCGGGCTGGGCCGCCGCACCCGAGCGCATCGAGGGCCAGATCGCCTGGCTCTCTGCCCGTCATGGCGAGGGCAGCGTGCACCTGATGGGCTTCCGGCCCCAATACCGCTCTTGGTCCCAGGGAGCGTTCCACCTGTTGGTGCGCGCGATCTTCCTGCCCTAGCTGGGTGCGTCCCGAGCATCCCCCGGGGCTCTTGAGGCTCAGTAGACGGTGCGATCGGGTCGTGCCAGCCAGGCCTCGAAGGCGGGCTGGGCTGCGGTACGCAGGAGCTCCTCGGCCGGCATCTGTCGTTCGGCAGCGGGGAGCGCTAACTGTGAATAGAAATGGTCGTCGTCGAATCCTGCGCGGGCGGCATCGGCGCGTGTGCCTGCGTACCAGATGCGAGTGATGCGCGCCCATTGGGCCGCGGCCAGACACATGGGGCAGGGCTCACAGCTGGTGTACAACTCGGCACCGCTCAGGTGAAAGCTCTGCAGATGGCGACTGGCCGCGCGGATCGCACCCACCTCGGCGTGGGCCGTGGGGTCCTTCTTGGAAAGCACCTCATTGTGAGCCTCGCCGATGACCTCTCCATCTAAGACGACCACGGCGCCGAAAGGGCCACCTGCGTTGTGGCCCACGCCCTCAAGGGCCAATTCGATGGCGCGTTCCATGAATCGCGGCTCAGGGGCGGAGTCCATGTTCGTTGAATCGGCCCGCACACGGCCCTTGCCCCCCGCGATCGGGAGAATGTGGGCCGCGCTTCTAGGCTCGCTGCGCCAAACGGTGGCGCAGGATGAGCCTCAGGCCGGCACGTGCCTGCTCTGGAGCACTCCAGCCCAAACGTAGAAGTCCCGTGCGAATTCGTCGCAGTCGGCGGTGCTCGGATTCCTGACGGCGCAGGTGACGGGTTCGCGATCGAGGCATGTGACGCGTGCCTACCAGTCCCAGGCTGGGGCTCAAGGCAAGGCCACCCTTGGTGAAGTAATTTTTGATGCGCTGGCGCTCGTCGGTCAGTGAAGCCAGTTGGGTGATACGCAGCGTTCGGGGCGAGGGTGTGATGCTCGGAAAGCCTGCTCCTTCCACTCCAACACCCCAGGGGGCAAGGCGCTGTGCCAGATTGTCCGCGAGGCGCTGATCTAGGTCCGCTGTCTCGCGCAACTCATCGCGCGAGGCCTGACGTAAGACCTCCTGGATCCCCATGCCCAGCATCTGGATCATGCCCTTCTCTAGGTGGTCGACCTCCACCAGAGCTTTGCGCACGTCAATCACCCGGTAGACCAGGTTGGCGTCCACGTGATAGACGAGCCCTTCAAGGGTGACCACCCGTTGGGCGGGCATGTCCAAGGTGCGCGAGCGCGTGGGCAGGCGGCGTACGCGCTGCAGGAACGGAATCAAGGGGTGGAAGCCCGGCGCCAAGGTGCGGCGCGCTCTTCCAAAGCTGAACAGGAGGCCCGTCTGACCTGACTCAATGGTCACACCCATGGCGCGCACCAAACCTGCCCCCGTGGCGAAGATGATCACCAGGAGGTCGTCGGAGATCCTGTCCCAGATGGTAGACAGAACGCCGCGCCATTGACTGGGCGGATCCTCGGCTGGACCTTTGACAGGGATCTGGCCGCGTTGCGGGCGCAGGCGTTGGTGCAGGTCCTTCTCGTTCAAAGGCCCGGCTCGTCGGGATCCAGGGTGTCCTCGTCGGGGTCAGCCAGAGGGTCGGCCTCGGTGGAGCCCTGGGTCTTGGCACTACGGCCCTCGCCGAGTTCGTCGTTTATGATCTCGATGGCCGCTGCGTCCTCGGCTCTGCTGCGTCGGCGGGAGGGCTCGTTATCTTCGGGGTGCACCGAGACCACGGCGCCCGAGATGAGCGCCACCGAGGCTTCCTCGCTGAGGCCTTCATCTCGCAGTCGCGAGTAGAGGTTGAGTTTCTCCTCGGCGAGCAGTTCAAGCTGAGTGATCTCGAGGGTCGTGGGGGAGGGCGAAATGTTGGAGAAGCCGAATTGCAGGATACGCACACCCCACTGGTCCTCTACGCCACGCAGCTCCTCACGGATCTCGCTACATAGGCCATCCACGTCGAGGACGGTGTGCCGGTTCTTGCGTGAGACGATCTGCTGGACGGCAATGACCACGCGGTTCTGAAGACCCGTGACTAGATCGTCCACTTCGATCATGGCCTTGCGCAGGTTCACGATCTGATAGACGACCTTGCAGTCCACCTCATAGACGAGGTTGTCGTTCAACTGAATGACCTGGGGTTCCAGATCGAGGGTGGTGTGCTTGGTCTCCTTCACCTTGAAGGTCTGGAACAGGGGCACCTTGAAGTGGATGCCCGGTCCGACGATGGAGCGTGCCCGGCCTAGGGTGAAGCGCAGGGCGTGCTGGCCGTCATAGACGATGACGAAGATGCCCGTCAGGGCGCCGAAGATGTCGAGGGACATGACTTTGGAGTGATTGGGAGGGTGCTGTTGGAGGGGATCCCGAGTGGGGCCGAGTGCTACAAGACCACAACTGCGGGGCGCAGGATAGCCCCCGGGGGGCAGGGTCCTGTCTTGCGCACACGGGCAGATGTTTATTCACGGGAATATAAGAAACCTCGCCGACACCGGAGGTGCTGGGCCCGATGCTGGCCGGACATGCCGATTCGGCCTTGAACGCGGGGGTGCGGGGCACGACCCTGATCCCATGCCTGATTCCAACTCCCTGCCGCCCATTCCTCGTGAAGCCGGTGACGACCACTCATCCGATGCTGTGGGGCGCCGGCTTGCTTTGTGCGAGCAGGTCGCCGGTCGCGCCTTCCCCCATCTCTCTGGACAGGCGGTGGTTCCGGCTGAGATGCGGGGGAATATCGAGAACCTAATCGGCTTCGCTCAGGTGCCCATTGGGATCGCAGGGCCGCTGCACGTTCGGGGCGCACGGGGATCGCGCGAGGTATACGTCCCCATGGCTACGACGGAGGGGGCCTTGGTGGCTTCCTACTCGCGCGGAATGGGATGGATCGCGGCGAGCGGTGGGGCGCGGGCCTGGGTGGACGAGTCGGGGCTCTCTCAGCACCCCATTCTGGAATACGTCGACGGCGAGCAGGCGCGTTGCGCCGCGTCCCAAGCCAGCGCAGATCACGCGATCTATGCGGGATTTGTCGAGGGCCTGACTTCCCACGGCAGTCTGCACTCGGTGACTCCCAAGGTTATCGGCCGGCGGGTGATCCTGCGATTGGTGTTCCACACCGGCGATGCCATTGGCGTCAACATGGCTGCGCGCGCAGCACAACTTATTGCCAACCGACTGGGGCAGGACAGCGGCGCGCTGCGTGTGCACGTGCATGGTCAGGACGTGGAGAAGCGCGCCAACTCTCGCGCTCTGGTCGAGGGCCGTGGGCGCAGTGCACAGGCAGAGGTTGTGATATCACGGGAACTGCTCGCAGAGAAGGCGCGCACTTCTCCCGAAGAGTTGGTGGCGATTGCGCGCACCTACGCTCTGGGCTACGCCCACATGGGAACCCACAACTGGATGGTGCAAGCGGCCAACGGTCTGGCAGCCGTGCTCCTGGCCTGCGGCCAGGACGTGGCTTACCTGACGGAGTGTGCCACGGGCTTCTTGGACCTTGACCTGACCGCCGAGGGGGACCTGTACGCGTCCGTGACTCTGCCCTCATTGTTGATAGGAACAGTCGGCGGTGGATCGGGGCAGGGGACCGCAGCCGAATGTCTAGAGCTCTTGGGTTGCTCCGGAAGTGGGGGCGTGGGCGCTTTCGGGGAGATTCTGGCGGCGACCGTACTGGCTGGGGACCTATCCTTGATGGCCGCCTTTACCGCAGGGGAGTTTGTGGCTGCCCATGAGGCGTTGGGGCGAAATCGGCCCACCTGATGGCATCTGCATCCTAATAATGGTGCGTGGGGCTTCTCGTGGGCCCTGGTCGGGTTGACGCGTACCTTGGGGTCGCTACCCTGTTTGCCGTCCAAATCCGATCGAGAACTGTCCTCTCGAGGGAAACGGGCCTGCGCTGAGGGGGAGTTTTACCCCTAGACGCGCCCCTTTCACCGTCTAACTCATTTTTACCCTGGGGCTGAGGCTGCCCCTTCCCGGCTGCGCCGGATCAATCCTCACCCGTCCCCATGACAGCCGTCCTCAAGAGCGACTCCCCCAGGATCGAGAAGGTCCAACCGGGCAACCCCAAGTTCCGCCGTAATATCGGGATCATGGCCCACATCGACGCGGGCAAGACAACCGTCACCGAGCGGGTCCTCTATCTGGCGCAGAAGCTGCACCGCATGGGTGAGGTGCACGATGGCGCTGCGACCATGGACTTCCTCGAGGAAGAGCAAAAGCGCGGGATCACCATTCAATCGGCGGCCACCACCGCTGAATGGAATGGTCACGAGATCAACATCATCGATACGCCCGGGCACGTGGACTTCACGGCCGAGGTGGAACGCTCCCTGCGAGTCCTCGACGGGGCCGTGGCCGTATTCGATGCCAAGAATGGCGTCGAGGCCCAGTCTGAGACCGTCTGGCGCCAGGCTGACCGTTACAAAGTGCCGCGCATCTGCTTCATCAACAAGATGGACAAGATTGGCGCGGACTTCGACCGGGCTGTGTCGACCATTCGCGAGCGCTTGGGCGCCAACCCCATCCCGCTGCAGATGCCTGTGGGCACGGAGAAAGACTACGTGGGGTTTGTGGATCTTATCCGCATGAAATACGTCTCCTGGCCGGAAGACGGAGATGGCCGCGAGTACTACGAGGGCGAGATTCCCGCCGAGCATTTGGACGCAGCCGAGATTTGTCGCCACGAAATGCTCGAGGCCGCCGCTGAAAACGATGAGGAGTTGCTCGACTTGTTCGTCGATGACGCCGAGATTCCCGAGGAAATGCTCCTGCGAGCCCTGCGCAAGGCCACCTTTGATTTGGCCTGCACGCCGGTCTTCGCCGGCTCGGCGCTCAAGAATAAGGGTGTACGTTTTGTCTTGGACGCCGTAATCGATCTTCTACCGTCCCCGGCGGACATTGCGGATATCGAGGGCGTGGACCCGGACACCGATGAGCCCGTGATTTTCAAGCCGACCACGGAGAGCCCTGTCAGCGCGATGGCCTTCAAGACCGTTGCCGAGCCGACAGGAGACCTGACCTTCGTGCGCGTCTACTCGGGTGTGCTTGAGAGGGGCTCTAAGCTCCTCAACCCTCGTACGGGCAAGACCGAGCGCATCGGCCGACTGGTTCGTATGCATGCCGACAAGCGCGAAGCTTGCGATTCGGTGCCCGCTGGTGACATTGCCGCAGTGATCGGCCTCAAGAATACGGTCACCGGTGACACTCTATGTGATGAGGATCACCCGATTTGCCTGGTCAAGATGACCTTTCCTGACTCGGTCATCTCCATGTCTGTGGAGCCCAAAGAGGGCAAGGACCGCGACAAGCTCTCCGAGATCATCGGCCGCATGATGCGTGAGGACCCGACCTTCAGAGCTCAAACCAACGAGGAGACCGGCCAGTTGGTGATCTCCGGCATGGGTGAATTGCACCTTGAGGTGGTGGTCAACCGTATTGAGCGCGACTACAAGTGCGGCGTACAGACAGGCCGCCCCAAGGTGGCCTTCAAGCAACGACTCGCCAAGAATATCGAGACCGAAGCGCGCTACATCCGTCAGTCGGGTGGTTCGGGCCAATACGCAGTGATCAAGGTGCAGTTCGAAACTCAGGCGGGGCTCGAGGATGCCAGCTTCGAGTTCGTGGACAAGATCAAGGGCGGCAACGTCCCGCGCGAGTACATTTCCAGCGTGGGTGCGGGTCTGACCGAGTTCTTCAAGGCTGGTGGGCGGGAAGGGATTCCCTTCGTGGACTGCCGCGCCACCCTTGTGGATGGCAAGTCTCACGATGTGGACTCCAGTGAGATGGCCTTCAAGGCCGCTGGTCTCCTCGCCTTCCGCCAGGCGGCCGCAGACAACACCGTCCTGCTTGAGCCATTCATGAAGGTCGAGGTCACCGTTCCCGAGGACTACCTGGGCGCTGTCGTGGGTGATTTGAACTCCCGTCGCGGTGAAGTCAGCGAAGTGGACTCCCAGGGAGACCTACGCATCGTGCGCTCCATGGTTCCCATCGCTGAGATGTTTGCTTATTCCTCGGCCCTACGCGGTGCGACTCAGGGCCGTGGCCAGTACTCGATGGAACTTGCCGAGTATCGTGATGTGCCACGCGGGATCGCTGCGAAGATGAAGGAAGACGAGGCCTAGGCCTCGCCTCTCCAGGCAAGCTAGTCAAGCTGACCCGCGGCCTTTCAAAGGCGCGGGTCAGCTTTGTTTTTGGAGGACTGTTTGGAGCGTGTCCGTACCCATGCAGGGTACGATGGCTTCATGATCAGCACTGCACGAAGACGATGGAGCCGGGAACTCGGCACCGAAGCGAGCGGCATAGCATTCGGCCCCGAAGGTCCTGTACTCGTCCACGGTTTCGATCCGCCCGCGGGAGGGAAGTGGCTCGATGACGTGATTCCAGGGAAGTTGGCGGCGCTGGATCGCAACAGTGGCGAGCTCCAGTGGATCGCACCCTGTGAAATTGGCTACGGGCGTGGGTTCGCCGCGGGCTTCGGCGCACTGGGTCAGGCACTCGTTTTGGGCCCGAGTACGCACGGGCACCGTATGGTGCGTATGTCCTTGGAGAACGGCGAGCTTCTCGAATGCAGCGATATTCCTCCCTTTGACGAGTCCGTCGTGGCCACCGATGTATGCCACTGTGCTTCGGCTCAGCGTGTGTTCGCTCTCGATTCTCTGACCTTGAAGGAAACGTGGGAGTACGCTCGCGAGGGTGAGCGTTACCACGGATTGGTCCGTAGCGGAAACCGTGTGTATGTAAGCGTTACGCAGGTCAGTGGTGGGGCCGGAGATGCTGACCCGCAAGGCGTACTTATTCTGGACGCGAGCACGGGTGAGTATGTTGGCTATCTACTGCGACCATGCCTTTCGACCATTCACGGCCTCTGCGCCACAGGTGGTTTGGTCATCGTCTTTACCGAACAGATAGAGAGCGTGATCGGGTCGGACCGAATGGGTGAGTACGCATTGGCTCTCGGCAGCCACCCCGGAGGCGGCAATCGCGACACGCTCTCCATGTTGGCCCTGCGCGAGGATGGATCGTCCGATGGTTCGCCATTGTGGTTCCGGATTCTGGAAACTGTCCCTGTGGGGGACATCCCAGAGGTCAGCGTCTCGGCGGACAATGGCAAGCTATATGTTGTGCGCGGAGCCTTACTTGAAGCCCTCGACGCGCTGTCCGGCCGGCCCTTAGGGGATTGGACGGTACCAGGCCTCGATATGAAGATTGGATGGACTGTCGTAGCCGGTGCGGGGCTTCTCGCCGAGGAGACACGGGTTTCTCTCTTTGAATTGCCCGCTTGACCCCCGTTCCAAGCCACATGGCTTACACGTTCGTGGCTCCTGCGCTTGACGGATCGGCGTAGACCCGGACAATTTGGATCATCATGGCAGAAGGAAACAGCGAACCTGAAATGGATGAGGACGGTCTGGTCATTCAGCGACACCAGAGCCGGGTCCTGGTTGTGCTCCCCAGTGAAGGAGCCGGTGATCAGATTCTGCGCTACGCGCGTTCGTCCCTACATGCCGTTCATGTGGGCACGACCACCGTGGCCCCCAGTTCAATCATCACGGGGCGTCTGCAAGATGAGTTCACCGTCGACGGTGCGCTGGCTGATGCGAGCGTTGACGACTACGCTGGCATCTTGGTGGCCGGCTGTGAAGGTGACCATCCCTTGGCCAAGGATGAGGATGCACTGGGCCTTGTGCGTCATGCGGCCCTAAAGGGCAAGCTGATTGCTGCTTGGGGGAATGGATTGAGCGTGCTCGCTGAGGCTGGGGTCTTGAAGGGACTCAAAGTTACAGGGGAGGGTTCTCAAGACGCGGCGCGAGCGGCTGGTGCCAAGTACACGGGCCGCCAGGTGGAGATCGCCCGCAGAAACACCGTGACGGCCTTGGACGAAAGCGCCGGAATGCGATTCGGTCAGGCTTTGGCCAACGCCGTGAGGATCTAAGTACAGTTCCTGAAATTCATACATCGATTGCCTTATCTCTCCCCTCCCCCCGAAAAGCCGAGTCCCGTGTAGGCTACTTTGCTAGTGGTTCATCATCTTGAGCCTTCTACTGACTCTGTTTTCCAACGACCTTGACCGACCGATCCTGTGACTGACACTCTCATTCTGAAGACCCTGGGTAAGGAGTTCTCTATTGAATCTCCTCTTGTACAGGCCACCCTTGAAATGGTGGACGCCGGCCTTGGTGCCCCGTTCATTGGCCGGTTTCGACGGGCAGCGACTGGAGGATTGACCGCGTTTGACGTGAGCAAGCTCGTACGTCGCCGCGATGAGCTCGACGAACTCGGGCGCAGGCGCGGAACCATCGAACGCGGTGTCGAGCAGGTGGGGGTCACGGACAAGAGGGTGATCGATTCGATCCAATCTTGCGTCGAGCGATTTGAGCTGGAGGACCTCTTCGTTGCCCACCGACGACCCGAACCCGAAGTGCAGCTGGCAATGGATCGAGGTCTTAGTCCCCTGGCTGAGCGACTGGTCGCTCCGATTCCCAGGGAACCGCGGCCGGCGGACGAGGCGAGTGCCGGGGCCGGTGATCCGAAAAGGGAAACACCTCCCGAGTCAGAGGGCACTGCGACCGCCGAGCCCGTAGCAACTGCCGAGCCCGTAGCAACTGCCGAGCCCGAAGCGGCTGCCGAGCCCGAAGCGACCGCCGAGCCCGAAGCGAC
>JAPKBO010000146.1 GCA_028823395.1 Planctomycetota bacterium
ACATCCCAGAGGGTGCGTTCGATCGCATCCGTGTCGACATGCGCCCTCCACGGGACGGGCAACTTCGGCTAGAGCTTCAGGACTCCGAGGGCGGCAAGCTTCATCGCGCTAGTATCTATTTTGGGCGCTCTGATCCGAATCAACTCAAGAACCTGGAATTCCCACTCCAGAAGGTGCGCAAGAAGATCGGCAAGGTCCGTCGCATATTCCTGCACTTCCCAAAGGAGTTGGACACGCTAACCATCTCCAGCATCACATTCCTCGGCACAACGCCGGAGTCCTGGCTGCCTGATCCGCAAGCGCCAGCACTCATGGCCATGGAAGGCGATCGCCGTGTCGCCGTCGGCCTCTCCAGCCGACGCCCGTTGGAGACGGAGTTCGCCGTCCCGGCGGGAAGTTCTTTCAGCTTCGACTGCGCTGCGCCTATCGGATTGCAGGACGGTTTAGATCCGGCCCTAACGCTAGAGTTTCTCGACGGGAACGGGAGCGCTCTGGCGGAGCATCATTTTACGGTACCCGTAAACTCCTGGCGCACCGAGGAGGTGACGATCAGCCCGTCCCTGGCACAAGCCGGCACGCTCACGGCGCGTTTCTCCATGGCGCAAGGCAAGAAGGGAAGCGTTACAGCCTGCGCCCTCACCCCGCCGCGGGTGGATGGTCACGTCAATCAACCCCGAACCGTGCTTCTACTCACAAGCGATACCCACCGCGCGGACCACATGGGCTTCATGCCGGGCGCTAAGGTCAACACCCCCACGCTAGATCGGCTGGCGAACGAGGGCGTCGCTTTTACGGACTGCTGGGCCGCTGCTAATGTGACCAATCCGGCGCACATTTCGATCATGACCGGTACAGGAGTCCAGGACCACGGCGTCGTCTCCAACGACATTCCGGCCTCGCCCAAGTTCCTGACCCTGGCCGAGGCCTTTGCGGAAAAAGGCTACAGGACCTTCGCCGTCCTGAGTGCGGCCCACCTCGCCTGGGGCGGAATCGAGCAGGGCTTTGAGCGCATGGCCTCTCCCGACCGCGCCTCACGAGACTCCTCGGAGAGCATTGCCGTTCTTGAAGAGTGGCTGCGGGACGGGTCGACGGACGGCAGGCCGCTGTTCGTGTGGCTGCACCTGTTCGATGCGCACGGTGCTTACAAGCCCCCCCCGCCCTACGACGCCATGTACCAACCCGAGGATGGAGAAGACCCCAAAGACCCTGCCAACGCGGGACGCTGGGGTGAGGTGGAGATGCCCTCCTGGTGCAGCCAGGTCACGGACCCGCGCCATGTGGAGGCGCTCTACCGGGGCGAAGTCACCTATCAGGATAACGCCCTGGGCGAGCTACTCGATCGCCATCCGCGGCTCGGGCAAGACTTGCTTGTTTTCGTCGGAGATCACGGGGAGAACCTCTACGACCAGGAACCCAACTTCGACCACACAGGGCTGACCACGGTCACCCAGCACATTCCGCTCATCATGGCAGGGGCAAGAGTTCCGCAACTGGGCCTCGTTCAACAACCGGTCACCCAGGTCAATGTAGGACGAACGCTCCTGGATCTGGCGGGACTGGGGGGCACGGATTTCCCTGGGACAAACCTGCTGCTGGAGTTGGCCCCCACCACCACCGGCGAACCCGTAACGCGTTTCGCCATCCAGGCCCATGCCCTTAAGGCCTCGGCCAAGCGCGGCAAGTGGTATCTAAACCACAACCTGTACGCCCGCGAGCGCGCGGGAGGGGTCCGGGTTCCAGACCACGCAATGGTGCTCTATGACCTCGACGCAGATCCCGACTGCAAGGTCAACGTTCTTGAAGACAACAGCGAGATCGCCCTGGACCTGAGAGCCCAGCTCCTGCGTTGGCTGATGGACTCGCGGGTGGCCGAGTACTTGACCAATGACTATCGCACCGACGAGGCCACCCTCAAGGCACTTGCAGGGCTTGGGTATTCGCCGGGGAGCGCCCTACCCGACAACAATCCCTGGATCGATCCAGAGTGTGCCTGCGAATGGTGCGAGGCGTATCCCATCGGAAAATCGGATACGGAGCCCGACAGCGAAGACTGAACCGTGTGACGCCTAGCGGGGTCCCATGCCACGATAGATGCCATCCGGCAGCACACGGGGGAGGGCGAAATTCTGATCCGTCAGGAGCCGGTGTACCGCGGGATCCATTGCCTCCAAGAGTTCAGGTGTGGGACATTCCCACTCCTCAGCGATTTCCTCAGCGCGGCCGGGATAGGACTGGCCACCGAGCAAGGATGTCAGCGCCCAGTAGAAATACTCGGCCGCCATGCACTCGTAGTCGCAGGTTCGGTCATCGTAGTGGTACCAGGCCGCGTCGGGATAGACCCGCGGGATACTGCGAAACTCCCCGCCCCGGGCCAAATCCATGGCCTGGGTCAAAAGGGAACCGGGCGCGTAATTGAAGGCCGCAGGGTAGGCGGCAACCCAACCGTTGCTGACCAGATGCCAAATTTCTTCAAGGCTGGCATCGAAGCGCCCGGCGCGATTCACGTGGGGCGGTCCCGCTGGAAGGGTCTCATCTCCGTACAGATCTTGGCCGATTTGGAAGCCGCTGCGCTCGATGCGGCCCATCACTGTACGCAAGCCGCGGCGGGCGTCCTGCTCCGTGGCAAACATCACCAAGAAGGCGCCTCCGCGCAGTAGCTCGGAGGCCACCTGTCTGTCATCCACTTGCCCATCCTCGTCGTTGTCCATCCACTCCGCCAGGATGCGCGCCGCGTGCAGAGCCTTGGTCTCGGGTACGTCAGCAGTAACCACAATCGTGACTCCAAAGACCTGGATGTAGCGTGTGAACTTGGGTGCGAATGACGACAGGGGACCGCTCTTGGGAATGTCCGTCAGAACGAATTCGCTGGGAGCGCTTGGAACACCGGCCGGAGATGAATCATCCGCCGTTGTCTCCCCGCCGGGCCCATCCCCCACCGCAAACTCGACCCCATCGCGGCCCCGCACGCCCATTTTTGTAGGCCACCAGTCCTCGGCCGTGAATATCTCGTCCACCAAGCCGGCGAGGGCCGGGTCGCGATCCTGAAGGAATGCACGCGGGTCCCGCTTGAGCAGCTCAGCCTGCCCGGGCTTGAGCTCTGCTCGTAGCTCGTTGGCGAAGTTGTACTCCGGACACTGGAACCACAGGGTTACACCCTCCGCCCAATACTCGTCCGCATGTGCTTCGTGGTAGGTCCCGGCCCAAGTGCCGGCCTCCAAGGCCGCCTCGTAGGCACTCTGCAGGCGGGCCGTGAAGGAACCCTCGGCGGGTGGGGCATCGACCACCTCTGGGTCACTAGAACCATCCAATTCTTTGAACTGAATCACCGTGTGGTAGATCCCGTGAGCCAACTCGTGGATCAGGGTGTGCGGATGACCCACCCGCACAGCAACTGTCGGTTCCCCGGGGTTGCCGCCCAGCCCACCCACACTTTCAGGGATGTCATCGCCCCTGTACTCAGGTAGACCTCCCAATGGCTCGTCCTCACCAGCAAGTAAGATCCGAAACCCGTTGGCCGACAGGGTCGAGCGCAGAGAGTGGGGCTCCTTGGCGCGGGTCATGTGCTCATAGATGAGAGCTGTCTGGTAAATCCAATGCTTCGGGACCTGATCGGTGGCTTCAATACGAATGCCATAGATATCCAAGCGCTCGGCATAGCCGGGGCTGGGCTCCGGGTCCTGAGCGCCCTGGGGCATCGCAGACAAAGCGCCCAAGCCGCCCACGAGGAGGAGAGCGACCGCTGGGATGATTTGATGTTGCATGGATGAAGTTACAGGCTGCGAGATCAGGTCTGCCCACATTAGGCTACGGGCCATGCATAACACGCAATCCTTGCTCTTGCTCTTATCGCTAGGGGCCGGCTGCAGCGCAGTCGGGACCCACCCCCCCGACTCCGGCGCCGAACCTGAGGCCGAATTCCAATCGCTGTTCAACGGGCGTGACCTGACTGGTTGGAGGCGGGTCAACACGGCCCCTTCCACCTGGACAGTCGTCGACGGGATGCTGCACTGCGACGGCAAGCCCACAGGGGAACTGCGCACAACGCACATGTACCAGAACTTCATCTTCGAGGTGGAGTGGCGTCATCTGGTGTCGGGTGGCAACGCCGGCATTTTTGTCTGGGCCGATGACATCACCGCGCGGGGCGTGCCCTTTCACCGTTCGGTGGAAGTGCAAGTGCTTGACCACGGCTACGGCAACACGAACTCCCATACGACCCACGGGGATATCTTCCCCATCCACGGGGCGCGCATGACTCCCGTCAACGGTCACGGCGGGTCGCGCGCCTTCCCCACCGAGTCGCGCTCCAAGCCCAGCCCCGAATGGAATCACTACTCCATCCACTGCAACGCGGGCTCCATCACCCTGGCGGTTAACGGCAAGGTGGTGACGCGCGGCGATCTGTGCTCCCCCAGCAAGGGCTATATCTGCCTCGAGTCGGAAGGCGGGCAGGTGGACTACCGCAACATGCGCATCAAGGTACTGCCCGACACACCGGTCGACGAAGCGGACGTGGCCCAGGCCGAGCAGGGCTTCGAGACGCTTTATTCAGGCGTGGATCTCGCCGGGTGGGTCCTGAGCCCTCTGGACCGGGAAAGACTGCACGTGCGCGATTGGGTCCTGCGAGCCGAGGCGGAGCAAGGCACGCTGGCGCTCTCGACCGAGCGAACCTTCAAGGACTACGAGTTCATTTTGGACCTGAAGCTCGCGGGGGACCGTGCGGCCCTCGCTATCCTGCCCCAAGGCTCGCGCGGGAAAGGGATGCACTTGCGTACGGATTCGGCCCCCCTGGGAGCCTCCCTCTCTCCGGGTTGGAATCGGCTGCAGGGTACCTATCGGGCCGGCGTGCTGGACCTGACGGTCAATGGTGTCGATTGCAGCAGCGCACGCCTTGAGGGCCCACGGGAGGGCGGCCCCCTGCGCCTGGAGGTGGACGGCGTCCTCGACCTCGCCAACCTCTACGCCCGAGATCTGGACTAAAACCCCAGCCACCCCCTCGCTGTCGATGTTCGCCCTGTCCTGCAATTTGGGCGCCGAACAGCGGCGGGATGAGTCCAGAGGCTGACTGCACTGGAAACCTTGGGTTCCGGACCAAATCGCGAGCGCAGAAGCCCATGAATTTGTGTCCTTCCGACATTGCAGAAAACGGCACAGCCAGTAGTTTTCTAGGCAATTCAGCACCTCCCGGAGCCCCTCAGCGCCCCCCACACACAGACCACCAAATGAAACTCACCCTTCGTACGCATTCCGCGCGAGTTATCCCTCTAGTTCTCTGCCTCGGCATGGCATATGCGAGCTTCAACAACGCCTACACCCCGCCCTTCAGAGGTCAGGTAGACAGTGAGTACTCTGGGTGGGAAACGTTCACGATCCCCTTCAACGGACCTAACCTTCCCGACGTCGCTGGGACATCCTCCGACGACGCCGTGCTGACCCAGACAACGCCCGGTGCGATCCTCACTTCGACAGGGAATATCTACAACCCCGCCGGGCCGTCACACTTCGTGTTGAGTGACACCCTCCCCGAAGACATGCTAGAGGTTGTGCTTCAGATCTCCGCGTTCGGAGTGCCCGCAGACTATGGGAGTTTTGTTCTCAGCTATACCGACGGAAGTGGGCAACTCATTTCACTGCCACCCGACTCCATCCAAAACCTGTGGAACGCAGGGGGGTCATTCGAAGACCGCTTCGACTGGGACCTAAGCGGCAATTCCGACTCGATCACGAACTACACGATCCAGTTCGACGCTAGCGCGATGCATATGAGCCTCGATGCCGTGATTCTCGACGTTCGCTTCGATGGAGGAGCCATTGGGACGAACTACTGTGGGGCCAATGTCAACTCGACTGGCACAGCCGCGTTTATCAGCGCAACAGGCAGTGACGCCGTCATCGACAATGATCTGACCCTGCACATGAACGACGTGCCGATGAACCAATTCGGGTACTTCATTAACGGTCTGGCTCAGGGCTTCGTCCCCAACCCGGGCGGAAGCGCCGGCAATCTCTGCATCAGCGGAGCTATCGGTCGGCACAGCGCACAGGCAGCCAACAGCGGGACGTCTGGGTCCATCTCCGTGGGCATTGATCTGACGGCAATCCCCCGGCCAAGCGGCGGACCGGTAGCCGTGCAACCCGGCGAGACCTGGTATTTCCAGGGCTGGTTCCGTGACAGCGGCACCTCAAATTTCACGGATGGCATCGCCATCACCTTCCAGTAGTCCACCCTCACCAGCGACGGAGGCGGGCGTTCTGACCCGCTCCGTCGTATCTCACCCGAAAACAATGTCCCTACTTAGCTATCTCGCTCCTCTCTGCGCAGTAGCCCTGGGCGGGCCCCTGCAGGCGCAGAATCCAAGCGTCCGACTCCATTCAACTGGAGATTCAAGTCAGACGGTGGTCCGGGTCAGTGGTCTTGCACCCTTTGCGGGATTTGACCTCTCATTGAGTCAGAGGCATGGCGGCTTGAAGGCGCCTCTGCTCCGCGGTCGCAGGCTGCATCCTCGTGCGGACGCTTCCGGCCGGTACCACCTGACGCTACCCATTAGTCGCAACCGGCTCGGTTCGACTTCGCTTTGGGGTCAGATCCACACATCCACCACCCTGGGTGGATCCTGGACTAATGCTGGAGGACTCGTTGGGATCTCCACTGCTTCCCCCAAATCTCTTCTCCTCGATGACCCCACCCGCCTGCCTGCAGCCGCAATCCACCTGGGTGGCTCCTACGCCTCTTCAGGAGACGTGGACGGCGACGGACTAGATGACCTTCTCCTCACGACTGCAAGCGGTGTACTCCTGTGGCGTCAGAACGCGCAGGGAGGGTTCTTTGACGACACCGCAGCACGCCTGCCGGTGACCGGATACCCCGTACCCTGGGCAAAACTAGTCGACGTGGATGGAGACAATCTTCCCGAGGTTTACCTCCCCGGCGGGGACCCTGTGGCAGGCAACCCCGATCGCATTCTATGGAATGATGGTTCTGGCTTCTTCGCAACGTCCACTGTCCTCCCCCTGGCACCCGTTAGCACCTCCGACGTTGCGGTTGGAGATGTGGATGGTGACGGCGACATGGACCTGGTCCTTGCCATCGGCCTTGCCAACCACACGACTGCCGGCGCGGAAGACCTGCTTTATCTAAATAATGGGGCAGGCAATTTCACATCCAGTACGAGCTTCTCGAGCGCTTCCTGGAACGAAACCATCACAGCCTCGACCTCCGTGGCGCTCGCCGACATGGACGGCGACGCCATTTTGGATCTTTTCATAGGCAAGTCCGACCCCGGCGCCCTAAGCGGTTCATTCGGAGGCAGTAATGTGCTGCTCCTCGGAGATGGCAACGGCGGATTCACCGAGGTAAGCACGAGTCAGTTGTTACCCACCCACCGCAAAGACCAGACCTATGGCGTTGCCTGTGTGGACCTGGAGGGCGACGGGGACATGGACCTCGTCATAGCCAACGCCTTGACCACGGTGCCTGGTGCTCTATCAGCTGATGTACTGATCAATCAGGGCGGAGCACAAGCAGGAACGGAAGGCGTTTTCGTCGATGCCGTGGGCGCTCTACCTGAGACCCCGCCCATCTATGAGTCGATCCGGCTCTCCCTGACCGTTGCAGATCTCGACCTGGACGGTCTGGCCGATGTCTGCTTTGGAGTCCACGATCTCCCCCCCGGACTGGGAGGCCAGCCGGTGTTCATGGGAGCCTCAGCGAGCCTGCTCACATTTGACCGGCTTGACTCCTTTCAACCGGGCACCTACATCTGCCGCAGCCTCACCACACTGGACGTAGATGGAGACGGAGACCTCGACCTCTTCATGCTCGCCGATGGCTCGGTCGCTGGCGGCGCGCATGCAAGCCGGGCGCGCCTGTTCATCAATCAGACCTTTTAGGTCACGAGCCGTTCATCACCTAGGGCGTTCGTAGACCAAGGGAAAGAACGGCCCCTCGACAAGGCCGCCAGCCTCGATGGGTTGACTGCCAGCCAGTAAAGGGCTCTCACCGTCCGCGCACTTGGTCTGGGCACACATGTAGTTGAGTACGATACCGCGCCTCGGACGACCTGAGCGATTGGCCAGCGAGCCATGGATCATGCCCGAGTGATGGACAGAGGCCTGACCCGCTCGCAGGGGAACGGTCACCGGCGCGAAGGCCTCACGCTGCGCCTCACTCAAGTGTGCGTGTAGCTGCTCCATGGCGCCGCCGAACTCCACCGCCGGCAGCGGCCCCCACAGATGGGATCCGGGAACCACCTGAAGACACCCGTTCTCCTCGTCCATGTCATCCAGGGCGATGTAGACCGTGATGTGTCGTTGAGGAGTCGTCCTCGACCAATAGGACCAGTCCTGGTGCCAGGGAACTACTCCGGGGTGGTGAGCGGGCTTCCAGAACACCTGGTCGTGCCAGAATCGCAAGCGCTCCACCCCCAGCAATTGTGCAGCTGGAACAGTCGCCCCAGGGTGGAAGATCAAATCGTGGAACAGTTCGTCCACGCGCCATGCACCAAGAAAGTGCAAGACGGTTTCGTCGGGCCTCTCCCTCCATGCGGCCTCGATTTCGTACAGGGAAGCACCGAGCTCTCCGAGCGAGTCTCCGATGGCGGACAGTCGCTGGCGCAGCCCATCGACCTGCGCCTCCGAGAGCAGCTCCAGGGGAGCGAGATGACCCGCTGTTGCGAAGCTCTCACTCTCCGCATGGGTGACCTCCCACTTGGATGACTCCCCCAGCCGGGGGAAGACATCCGTCAGGGGTTCCTGATGGGATTCGAGGTGGGGAGGGCTGGGATCCATAGCGCGGGCCAAGTCCAACGGGACCGGGGCTTGAAGGACAGTCTAGCCGGGAGCAGATACCCACATGTGACGATTCCAGCTTCGGCTTCTTTCAACACCTGGAGACACTCACTCCCAGGGAAGCCCGGCCTCCTGCTATCCTCATCCCGCCCCGCCGAAAACAGCTTCAATACTCCGGTACGCCCCCATGCGATTCCTGATCCTTCCCCTTGCCCTCTT
>JAPKBO010000010.1 GCA_028823395.1 Planctomycetota bacterium
CAGTTCTGCCGGCGCGTCCCGTTGGCTCAGGGCCAATACGCTCAGTTGCACCGCTGCGGGGCTTGACGGGATGCGGTGCTCAAAGCGCAGGCCCAGTTCCTGGCTGGAGGTGAACGTCAAGGTGGTGCGATGGACCACAACGGGATTGCCACTCTGGACGCCGAACGCGCGAATCCGGTAGCGGGCCCTCTGCATGGATTCATTCAAATGCAGGATGTCAACTTGTACCGTGCCGCGTTCGTAGTAGCGCGCTGTCGGCTCAGCCTCTTCGATGTCGCCCCAGTCTGCCAGGTGCAGCCAGGGCGACCAGGCTCCATTACCTTGCACGGCTACTTCCAGGAGCACCCCCGCGTCCTCGGGCACGTGCACGTTCCAGGACATGAGGAGCTGATCGAAGGGGCCGCCCGCCTCTACGGGGGCAGACTCAAACCAGGCCCCTGGTCCCAACATCAACCGCTCACGATCGAGGTCGATGGAACCATTGCGCAGTCGAGACCCGTCTGCACCGGTCTGTGGAATTCCAAGGGTGAAACGGTGCAGGGGTTCGCCGAAGGATGGCGCGCTGTTGTGGGCGGGCTCCGGGGTGCCGGCACAAGCACCCAAGAACAGCAGAGTGCTCGATAGAATGTGGGGGAGGCGGCTCATGTCACACCATTCGGCGGCCCTTCCCCGGGGTCTGTCCAGGAACTTCCTGGTTTCCCGGCGCCTGTAGTGGAGAATGGGCCCATGCGATCGCGCCCCATCTTCTATCTGGCAGTGCTCTTCGGTCTCGGACTGGCGGTCTATCCCTTGTGTGCGGATCCGCGACAAGCAGGGGTGAGCACATTGATATGGCTCTCCTTGTGGGCCGCTCCCGCTGGTGCCCTGGCATCGAGGGCTGGCTTGTTGGGCTGGGTGGTGCCCGTGGGGTGGCTGTTGGCTCTGACTCCGGGCATCGGCGGCCAACTACCCGGGTTGCCGGGCCTGCGCTTTGAGTGGTTGTACGCGGGTCTGGTACTGGGGGGCTTATTCGGAGTGGGCTGGGGTGTGGGCCGGGCCTTCGTCTCCTGCTTCATGACCTCGGCCGCTGTGCTTCTACTCTTCGGGCTGCTACTTGCGGGCCTGCCCTCACTGGGAGGAATGGGCGGGCTAGCACCCTGGTCTCCAGCGCTGTCTGCCTGTTTCTTGGATTTATCCCCCGCCTCCCTGGTGCTGGAGTCTGCGGGGATCGATTGGATGCGCCATCCTGCCGTTTATAGCCCGGCAGGGGCGGACTCGATTGATCCCCTCCTGCGCCTGCCTTGGGTGGGGACGTGGGCCGGGCCTTGTGTGTTATTGCTTGGGTGCCTTACGAGTTGGATGGGCATACAATGGGGAACCCGGCGGGCTGCGTGAGATCGTGATTGCGATCCACGTGACGAGCCTCTCCCCCCTTTGATATGAGCCCTCGCAAGTTTTTCTGCACCTTTCCCCAAGAGCGAATCTCCGAACCCCTCATCAGCCACACGCTTGGTGAGAAGTTCGGCGTGGTTCCCAACATCCGTGCGGCTTCCATCGATGACGCCGTGGCCTTGGTGGCTGTCGAGATCGAAGGCGAGTCTGAGCAGATTGAGAAAGCCGTGGCCTATCTGGTGGAGAAGGGCGTCAAGGTGGAAGAGATGGCCGCAGATAGTGAGTAGGCGCGTGCCTGAAGCTCTCCCTTTCGGCATCCCTTGCTCCAAGTGGGAAGCGGGTAAGCTCGCGGCGATAGGGCTGCTGTGGCTCGCATCTTGTCGGACTCCCGATCCTCTGGCGCAGCTGTCCACCACACGCCTACCCAAGGAGGGGGCAGTGGTCAGTGAGCACCCTCTCGCCACCGCGGTGGGCTTGGACTTCTTGGCCCGCGGGGGGAATGCTGCGGATGCGGCCGTGGCAGTGGCTCTGACCCTGGCTGTGGTTTTGCCCCAGGCGGGCAATCTAGGCGGCGGCGGATTTGCTCTATGGGTTCCGGCAGAGGGCGATGCCACGTCCTTGGATTTCCGTGAGCAGACCCCTGCAGGCTATGAGGCCAGCATGTATCTGGACGAAGCGGGTGATGTGGTGAAGGAGCGCTCATTGGGCACGCCATTGGCCGTGGGGATCCCGGGTTCACCGGCTGGATTGTTCGAACTGCATCAAAGTTTCGGATCGGGGCGCTTCACTTTCAAAGATCTCTTGGGTCCTGCGATCCGCCTGGCCGGAGAGGGCTTCCCCGTGGACCCCTGGCTAGCCAATTCTCTGCGCGGCCAATGGAAGCGTAAAGGTCGCCTCACCCGTGACCCCGCTGCCAGTCGACTCTTCTTCCCCAATGGAGAGCCACTGCTCGCTGGCGAACTGCTACGTCAGCCGCAGCTGAAGCTCACGCTGGAGGAGTTTGCGCGTGGTGGGCCACAGGTCTTCTATCAGGGCGCAGTGGGGGCGGCGATGCTGCGCGCGCTTGAGGCTGCAGATCGGCGCATGAATGGCGTCACCCAGGGCCGGGGCATGACACCCCAGGATCTGATGGACTACGAGGTGAAGGTGCGAGACCCCCTCGTTGGCTGGTTCCGCGGCCACCAGGTTATAGGTATGGGCCCGCCTAGTTCTGGCGGTGTGGCGGTCCTGCAGATTCTGGGGATTCTGGAGGGTTTCCCTCTTGGTGCTGAGCAAACTTCGGATCACGAGGGCCACGTCCATCTCACCGCCCGCGCAATGCACTGGTGGATTGAAGCGATGCGCTGCGCCTTTGCCGATCGCGCCCAGCATCTGGGGGATCCGGGTTTCCACTCCGTGCCGATCGCCGGTTTGCTGTCACCCGCATGGATTGCCGAGCGCAGGGTGTCCATCGGCGAGAGGGCGCGGGAGGACGTGCAGCCTCTGGCTGTCGCGCTGGAGGAGAGCGCCGAGACAACCCACATGTCCGTGGTGGACCGCGAGGGGAACGCTGTCAGCCTGACGACCACCCTCAACGCGTCCTTCGGAAGCGGCATCCTCGTTCCCGATGCGGGCTTTCTGTTGAACAACGAGCTGGATGACTTCTCCATCAAGCCCGGTACGCCGAACATGTTTGGTTTAGTGGGCGGGCAGGCCAACCAGCTCATGCCGGGGAAACGGCCTCTGTCTTCCATGAGCCCGACTGTGGTGCGTAATGGTGCGGGCCAGGTGGCTCTGGTTATCGGTGCCCCCGGGGGCCCGCGGATCATCACCTCAGTGGCCCAGGTGATCCTGCGCGTGCTGGGCTACGGGCAATCCCTTGAGGAGGCGGTGAGCGCTCCGCGGATCCACCAGCAGTGGGTGCCTGCGAAGACCCTCCTCGAGCCCGAGTGGGACGCAGAGCTCGTGGAGAGTGTCGTGAGCGACCACGGGCATGCGGTGGAGTGGGCCAAGACCTGGGGGTTCGGCTCGGTGCAGGCGATACACGTCCTACTGGATGGAAGCGTGTCTGCGGTCAGCGACCCGCGCCGCGGAGGCGTGGCGGGAGTTGTGGGGGAGCCATCTACCCGACCGGCACGGCCGGGTAAGTGAGCAACTGATAGCGTGGACCCGATGAAGGGCTGGCATTCCTCCGGATCGGGTCGACCTCCCGGTGCCGAAGCAGGGAGGGCCGTTGCGAACTCCGTTTCTTTCCGAACCTAGAAGTCCAGATCGTCCAACGCGTCTAGGTCGTCGTCGGCCAACTCCGCAGCGCCTGCTTTCTCTTGAGCGGCCCCGTCCTGCTTGGAGTAGTTCAGCCAGTAGGCCTCGTCCGTGCTTGCACGGGCCCAGACCTTGTGCAGCAGCCTGACGACCTTCTTGTTGAACAAGTGGTCCTTGTCGGAGGTGCTGTAGGCCCACCCGGCGTTCTTGCCGTTTGAGATGTCCTGCAAGGCTCGTTGCAGTACGTCGCCGTCCCGGAAGCCCTGTTCGGTTGAGTAGTTGATTTTCGCCATCCTATTGACGATGGAGCCAAAGGCCTTGGGGCCGTAGGTCTCAACCAACTTCTTCACGGCGCGAGAGCCTGCGGCTCCGGCGTCCGGGTCGATAGCCAGGGCGGTCAGTTGCTGGATGTCGCTCCACTCTGCCGGTGTCGTGCCTTCTTGGGCCTCAAAGGCTTCAAGCAAATCCAAATCCACCGAGGACGGGTCGTACCGGTTCACGGGCTCCGCTGGTTCGGTAGCCTTCTTCGTGGGCTCCTCGGCGGGTGTCTCCACAACCTCTACGGGCTCTAGGGCATCTGACTGCTCCACGACGGGGTTATTCGTCGTTGCGTCGTCAGCCTGTGTTTCAGCCGCGGCGACGGGTGTGTCATTGGGTGTCTCCTCGACCGGGGTTTCGTTGAGTACGAACTCCCAGAGTAGGAACGCCACGAGCACGGCCCCAACGAGACTGCCGATAAAGGGCAGCGGGCTCTTCTTCTTCTTGGGCTGCCAGCGGCCCGAAGTCTCGCCCGTGTCCTTATCCTCGCCGTCGCCTTTGCCTGACCGGCGCGAACTTGCGGCGGATGAGCGGGAGGGTTTGCCCTTTGCTTTGCGGGCCGCTGCGCGAGATTTCGGGCCGCTGCGCGATCCGGACTTTTTCTTGCCTCCGGAGGGTTTCGTTTTTTCGTCCGAGTCCTCGGCGGGAGCGGCGCGCTTGGGCGTGGCCGGCTTGCGCGAGGGAACCGGTGGGGGGGCAGCGGCAGCCGCGGCTTCAGCTGCACGTTGGGCTCGCAACTTCTCCATCATGCTGGGCCCGGATTTCTTGGGCTTGCCCGAGGGCACGTGCTCCTCAAGGTTGGCCGGCTTCGGCTCATCCACTGGCGGACCGATCTCCACCACGCCGCCCTCACAGGACTTGCACTTGGCCTTGTCGGCGGGGAAAGTCGCGGGGACTTTGAAGGTGGCGCTACAACTAGCGCAGGTGCCAACTCGGTACTGCATCCGGGGATCTCATTTGGGGTCGTGCGCCCTTTGGCGCGGGGAGGGGGGGGGAGCGGGTGGCGTCAGCGGCCGCCCTCAGCTTTGCGGCGCAATTTTTCCATGCGCATTCGTTCGTTTTCGTTGCGGGGCTTGTAGCTGGGATTGTCCCAGAAGGGGTCGATTTCCTCTTCCTTTTCGTCAACCTCACGCCAGAAGCGTTTCCACTTGCGGTCATACCAGCCGAACCACTGCTTGATGCCGGAGTCGATGCGCTCCTGGGTTCCGCCCATGGCGACATGCACAACGAAGGTGGTCTGGTACTCAGTAATGTCGCTGAGCAGCATGTGGATCAGATTGAGTTGGATGGCGTTCTCTTCGGATTCGAGAGGAATGCCGCCCATGCGCTTGAGCAGGCCGGGGACGGCGTGCTTACCGAGTTCCTCCAGGCGACTCCGTGCGGCGGTGATCTCCTTGGGGCGCGCTTCCGTGTTGATCAATTGACCGATCAGACTCTCAATCTCAGTGATCTGTTCCGGGGTCGTCTCGGCGTGGTAGGCGATCTCTTCACGTACCACTCCCTCAATGACCTCGGAGCCGTCGGCAAGGGTCTTGCGTACGGTTTTCTTGGTGCGTTTCGCACGCTCGCGTTTCTGTTCTTCTGGTGAGATCCAGCGCTCCCAGCGCCAGGCTTTCCAGCGCATGTCCGTACCGCGTAGGAACTCCCACTCCATCCAACGATCGGAGAGGTCCGGATCACCGCTGCGTGACTGCACGTGCAGGTGCACGATGGCGGAGTTTTCCGTCTCCGCGACGATGTCGCCGTCGTAGGGCTTCCAGGTAGAGACGGCCATCTCGGCTTCCGTGGAGGTCAGGTCGTCGACGATTTTGTTGCGGTAGCTCGTCTGGGCTTCGCCGTCGAGGCCCGTCCAGCCGGCCAAGGTAGCAGGTTGCTCTTCCCCGACAGATGCGGCTGCCGCAGAGGTGACCTCGTGATCGCGCACTTTGGCGAAGTCCAGCAGCACGAAGAGCTTGGAGGTGTTACGAGAGAAGGCTAGCTCGTGCATCTGTCGTGCGAAAAGAACGTGCGGTGAGTCCCAGCCGGTGCTGGGCGCGGTGTCCTCGTCAACCACGGGAGGGGCGGCATCGACCACCGGGGGCGGATCATTATTGCCGCGGGTGACCATCAGCATGACGAGTCCGAAGACTAGTACGGCGCCGCCACCGATGAAGTACTTGGTGGGGTCCTGCTTGCGGGCCTTGGAGCCCCGACGCGCTCCGGGGGGGGTAGCCACGTAGATGTGGCTGCACTCGCCGCAGCGAACCTTGGCGCCTTCCTTGCTGTCAGGAAGTTTGGCGCGGGCGCCGCAAGAGGTGCATTCGATGATCATGGTGGGCAGTTCCTCACGGGGGGTACCCGTCAGCGGGGGCGCAGGCTACGGACTATGAGGCCGAGGCACGAACCGGTGGAACAAGGTACCGGGGGGCTGCAGGGGGCGCAAGATGAGGCCTCTGACGGGCACCTCCCGATCCCGGGTCGGGACTGGATGGGGTACAAGTAGAGGCTCATGGACCCGCGGCCCTTCAAACTCATCTGCCCCTATGAGCCGACGGGCCATCAGCCCCAGGCGATCGACAAGCTTGAGCGCGGCCTCCGGGAGGGGGTTCCGCAGCAGACCCTCAAGGGTATTACGGGTTCCGGCAAGACGTTCACCATGGCTTCGGTGATCGAGCGTCTCAATCAGCCGACTCTCGTGCTGTCGCCGAATAAGACGCTTGCGGCACAACTGTACGCCGAGTTCAAGGAGCTCTTCCCGGACAATGCGGTGGAGTACTTCGTCTCCTATTACGACTACTACCAGCCCGAGGCCTACGTGGCCTCGACGGACACCTTCATAGAGAAGGATGCTAATCGCAACGAGAACATCGAGCGTTTGCGTAACAGTGCTACGCGCTCCCTGCTCGATCGCAGGGATGTGATCATTGTGGCTTCGGTCTCATGTATCTACGGGTTGGGTTCGCCCTCTAACTACAGCGAGATGGCCGTGCATGTTACTCGCGGCGAAGAGTTGGACCGGGACGATCTATTACGCAACTTGACTCAGATGCAGTACGCACGGAACCACCTGGAGTTTCGGCGAGGCACCTTTCGTGCACGTGGAGATGTCGTGGAGGTTTTCCCGGCCTACGAGGAAGACCGCGTGATTCGCATTGAGTTCTTCGGGGATGAGGTCGAGGCCATCACCATGGTGAACCCCCTGCTCGGGGAAGTGCTGGAGGAGCATGAGCAGGTCGTGCTCTATCCGGCCAACCACTACGTCACTTCGCAGGAGCGAGTGGAACGCGCTCTGCCCCTGATCGAGGAGGAGTTGGAACTGCAACTCGAAGCCTTTAAGCGCAAGGGGAAGGTGCTTGAGTCTCAGCGGCTCGAGCAGCGCACGCGTCACGACATTGAAATGTTGCAGACCACGGGCGTCTGCAATGGGATCGAGAACTACTCGCGCTTCATGGACGGGCGTTCGCCCGGCCAGTCGCCCTTCACCCTCCTGCATTACTTCCCGGACGACTGGGTGCTCTTCGTGGACGAGAGCCACGTGGCCGTGCCTCAGGTCGGTGCCATGTTCAAGGGCGACCGATCGCGCAAGGAGACACTTGTGGAGTACGGCTTTCGACTGCCCAGCGCCCTCGACAACCGCCCCTTGCGCTTCGAGGAGTTTGAGGGCTTGTTGCGCCAGGTGGTGCATGTGTCTGCCACGCCGTCGCGCTACGAGCTTGAGCACTCCGGGACGCACATCGCTGAACAGGTTGTGAGACCCACCGGCTTGCTTGACCCTCCCATTGAAGTGCGTCCAGCGGTGACCCAGGTGGACGACCTGCTGGCTGAGCTACGCAAGGTTATCGCCGCGGGCTGGCGCGTCCTGGTGACGACCCTGACCAAGCGTTCGTCGGAGGAGCTGACGAGCTACTATTCCGAGCTGGGTATTCGCGTGCGCTATCTGCACTCGGAGATCGATGCGCTTGAGCGCTCGGTGATTCTGCGCGACCTGCGGGCCGGGGAGTTTGACGTGCTCGTTGGCATCAACCTCTTGCGGGAGGGCTTAGATCTTCCCGAGGTTGCCCTGGTGGCCGTTCTGGACGCGGACAAGGAGGGCTTTCTGCGTGCCCGGACGAGCCTGATCCAAACTTGCGGACGTGCCGCCCGCAACGTGGCAGGGCGTGTGATCTTCTATGGCGACCGGGTGACGGATTCCATGCAGTCCTGTTTGGATGAGGTTGCACGGCGCCGGGTTATCCAGCGGGCCTACAATGAGGAGCACGGGATCGAGCCCACGACGATTATCAAGCCTATCCGAGCGAGCATCGAGGCCATGTACGAGATGGACTACCCCGACGTGCCTCAGGTTGCCGAGCCAGGTAGTGAGGTGGACGAGGCCGAGACCTGGCCGCTGACGCGCCTGCGTGGTGAGATCGAGCACCTACGCGCTGATATGCTGTTGGCCGCCCAGGAGCTTCGCTTCGAAGAGGCCGCGAGCCTTCGCGATCGTCTCACTCAACTGGAAAACATGGAACTGAAGCGATGACGGTGGCCCGGTGAGCGGTCCAGCATGGTCTCTGGATAAGGTACCCCGGTGCCCGGGGGTTTACCTGTTTCGCGATGCTGAGGAGAAGGTTTTGTATGTGGGCAAGGCGCGCGATCTGCGCGCGCGCTTGACCCAATATCGCAGGCCCGGCGGTGACGGTCGCCTGAACATCCTCTTTTTAGAACAGGATGCGCAGTCGGTCGAGACGATCGTTACGCGCACCGAGCAGGAGGCCTTGCTCCTCGAAGACACGCTCATCAAGAGCCACAAGCCGCGCCATAACGTGCACCTCAAGGACGACAAGTCCTTCCTGATGGTGCGACTTGATCACGACGAGCGTTTCCCGCGACTCAAGCTTGTGCGTGCTCATAGCCCCAAGGAAGGCAAGAAGGGTGGGCGCAGTCGTTACTTTGGCCCCTTTGCCTCGGCCTCGGCCGTCCGGCGCACCTTGGCCGACCTGCAGCGCGTGGTCCCCCTCCGGGACTGCCCCGATTCGGTCATGAATCATCGTTCGCGGGCCTGCCTGCAACACCAGATGGGCCTGTGCTGCGCCCCCTGCGTGGGGGAGGTGGACGAGGAACAGTACGCGGCGCTGGTGCAGCGCGCAGCTAAGGTCTTGGGCGGAGACGTACGAGAGCTAGAAGAGGACTTGGATGGACGCATGCGACGCGCCTCGACCGCTAGGGAATACGAGAAGGCAGCCACGTGGCGGGACCGACTGCAGGCCCTCCGTCGAACCGTTGAAGGTCAAGGTGTGCGGCCCAAGGACAAAGTGGGGCGGGACATATTGGGTCTAGCTCGCCGCGGCAACGAGGCTCTCATTCATCGGCTGGCGTTCCGCGAGGGGCGGCTTAGTGAAAGCCGTAGCCATCGCTTTCGTTCGAGCCTGCCCGATGATGAGTTGATGCACGTCGTCCTGACAGCGCTCTATGCGGCCGGTCGGCGTCAGCCTCCCGAGGAGATCGTGTTGCCCTGCGGGCCAGCGGAACGCGAATTGCTGGAATCAGAATTGGGCGAACAGTTGAAGATCGTCGTACCCACTGGAGGGGATAGGTTGCGGACCCTGGACATGGCAGGGGAAAATGCCCGTCGTCAGTTGGAGCAAGCCAACAATCAGGACGAGCGCGAACAGGCGGCGCTGGATGAGTTGATCGCCCTTCTCGATCTAGATCCCGGTACTGAGGTGATCGACTGCTTCGACATCTCTAATACTCAAGGTTCCCATGTGGTGGCCAGTCGCGTTCGCAGTCGGCGCGGGCACGCGGACCGGGCCGGATATCGGCGCTACAAGATCCGCGACGTTGAGGGACAGGACGATTTTGGATCCATGCGCGAGGTTGTGCTGCGCAGTTTGCGTCGAGGCGTACGCGAGGGGGACCTCCCCGACCTGATCGTCGTCGACGGCGGTCAGGTCCAGTTGGCCAAGGCCCTAGAGGCGCGCGAGGAGGCCGGTGCGTGGGGAGTGGCCATGTTGGGTCTGGCCAAGGCTCGTCGCGCCCGCACAATCAAGGGAGTTAAGCATCCGGCTACTGAGGAACGAGTTTGGATCCCAGGGGCCGTGGGGCCGCTGGAGTTGGCACCGCACTCGGCCTCGCGGCTCCTACTGGAACGCATTCGCGATGAGGCACACCGTTTTGCCATCACCTACCACCGCAAAGAGCGTGGTCGGGTGACGAGTCGCCTTGATGGTATCCGGGGGGTGGGCCCCGCCCGGCGTAAGGCCCTCCTCCGCAGATTTGGAAGCGTAGCCGGGGTCAGCCAGGCCAGTGTGGAAGAGTTGGGGGGGGTGTCGGGTATCGACCGTGCCCTCGCGCGACGTATCCGGGAAAGTCTGTCCGGCTGAGAGTCTATATAGCGAAAAAAGGAGTCCGGGTTTCGAATCTCGCCGCGTGCCCCGTAGGCTTCTCACGATCCCATGTTGAAACTGTTTAAGGCACTCCTACCGGCCAGCTTGGCTCTCATGGCCCTTGCGGGGGCCCAGGATCAGCCGGATTACATGATCGCTGAAGGCGATCATCTCCAGGTTCTGTGCTGGTTCCATTCCGAACGCACGGGCCAGGCTTTTCCCGATGCGCTACTGCTCGCGGGGCAGAAGGTGAGGGAGCAAGGAGGACTTATGTTCGGGGCCACCGTGCCCGGGCGACCGGATCCGGAGGCTGTGCCCTTTCAACTTTTCATCTACTCCACCCGCAAGGGGACCAGCGGCTACATCGCCGGGGTCGAGAGTGTCTCTCCCGGCTCTGCGCCGGGGACGGTCGACCTAACCCATTGGGCTTCGCGCACCGTGCACGTACGCATGCGCCCCTTCCCAGCGGATCGCCCCTTGGTCGAGCTGGGGGTTCCGACGGATTGCCTTCGACGGGCTAGCGCAGGAATCGCGCACCTGACCCGTCAGGATCTAGCTGGGGGCGCGGACACGGCGCCTCGGTGGTTTGCCGATGGTGCTGCCCAGTACCTGGCCACACGTGCCCTGGCTGGAAGTGGCACGGACGGCTTGGGGGACTCGAGTATCTGGTTGGGCACGCAGGTGTTCGTGGTGCGACGCATGATCGCGGCCGGGAAGCTACCCGTGCTGGAGGACGTGTTCGCGGACGACATGGGCGAGCTTGAAGCGTCCGCTGTCGAGAGCCTGAGAGCGGTGCTCTTTGAATTCCTGATGGAGCATCTGGCAACTCGAGGAGAAGCCTGGGACCTATTACGGTTCCGCCTGACCCGTGGGTTGTCCGGGCCGGCGCTTCTACCCGTCCTGGAAGATTGGCTGGGGGACGGTGGTGTTCCTGCGCTCGAAGCGCATTTTTACCGTTGGCTTCGGGAGCGCCGGCCTGCCTGGGACGACGTTCAGCCGGCCTTGCAACGACACCCAGAAGGCTGGGCCCAGGCTCCCCTGGTGGGTAACGCGATTGCCTGGCGCCTCGAAACCATTCCTGAGCCGCCCTACAGAATTAGCGGTGAGTTTCGGACATTCCTGGATCCGCGCACGAGCACGGCCCAGGCCAACGTTCTCTTCGGGCGGCTGGGCGAGGACTTCTTACAGGTTTCCATCCACTCGGATACGGGCATCTCCGTGTGGGATCACTCACATGAGAAAGGCAACTTCGAGATGTTGCAGTCCAAGAGTTGGACCACGACCTTCCAGCTGCGTAATTGGCTGCCTTTCGAGATCCGAGCGCTTGGTGAAGATGCCTATGTGAGCGTCGCGGGCGTGGCCCTATCGCCGTTCAGTATTCTCGGTCGGGACATGAGCGGGGCTTGGGCCGTGGGCACATTCAAGGGGTCCGTCACTCTCTGGCGCAATCTGAAAATCGAGCCCATTCGAGACTGAGGCGCGTGCCCTAGCCACGTGGATGATGGAGGCGATGGATGGCGCGTACGTGGCCCTCGTCCAGCTGCGTGTAGACCTCGGTTGTGCGGATAGATGCGTGTCCCAGCATCTCCTGGACCGAGCGCAGGTCGGCGCCGCCTTGGATTAGATGGCTCGCGAAGGAGTGCCGCAGGCTGTGGGGGGTGATACTGCGGGGCAGGTTAGCTGCGGCTGCCGCAGCTTTAACTCGGCGCCAAGCGTTAGTGCGGTCAAGTGGCAGCCCATTACGTGTGAGCAGCAGCTCCGCCTGCCGGTCGTGACGGGCCACCTGGGGTCGGCCTGACCGGAGCCACTCCTCCACGGCGACTCGCGCCTGGGCGCCTACGGGCACCACGCGCATCTTGTCCCCTTTACCATGCAGGCGCAGGACGCGCAGCTTGGGTTCGAGGTCATCCGTGCGCAAGCGCACCACTTCTCCGATGCGTGCACCACAGGCGTAGAGCAACTCGAGGAGGGCACGATCGCGTTGGGCCATCCAGCCGTTGCCGCGTGGGGCGCTGAGCAGCGCCTCGACATCTTCGGGCGAAAGAGTGTGGGGCAGGAGCTCGCGCAGCACCGGTGCTGGAACCCGGCTGGTGGGGTCGCCCTGCAGGGCCCCTTCCATCACGAGGAATCGCAGGAGCATGCGCAGGGAAACCAGGCCGCGAGCGACAGAAGCTTCCGCGGCCCCCTCCGCCCGACGGCTGGCCAGATAGTCGATGACACCGCTCGTGTCGAGGTCGGCCCAGAGCGCCATGCCTCGCCGCCCGCCCCAGCGCGCAAAGCGCTCTAGGTCGGCGCGGTAGCTGCGCACTGAGGTGCGCGCCAGGCCGGCTTCGGCTCGGGCGGCGTCTAAATAGTCGGCGATGTCCGCGCCCATTGCCGCTGGGATGGGGTGTTCCTGGGCTGGGGTCACTCAAGCAGGGTGCGTCTCCCTCGGTATCGATGCAAGTGCTGACTCGACCGCCCCCCGGCGCGTGCCTATACTTCGTCGCCCTCTTCCCCATGCCTACTTCCTCCCAAGCCCCACTGGATCCCCTCCAGCCTCCTTCCCGAAGCCGGCACGGGTGGTGCCTGCTGGTAGTGGCAGGGCTGTTGGTCTTGGATCTGTGGAGCAAGAGCGCTGCGTTTGAGTTCCTGGCCGAGGCCAGCGCCGAGGGCCGCCTCGTGCGGGACGACACCGGACATTACCGCTACCCTCTGGTGGGGGACTGGTTGGGCATGATGCGTAACTTGAACTACGGGGCCGCCTTCGGGCAGTTGAAGGGGATCCCTACGGCTCTTGTCGGATTGCGGACGGTGGCGATCCTGGTACTTGGCGTGTTGGTCTTCCGAGCGCCCCGGGGCCAGAGCCTCTACCTGTCGGCCCTGGTGCTGATCCTGGCTGGGGCGATGGGCAATCTCTACGACAACCTGTTCCACAGGCCCTACGATCACGAGGCGGGGCGTCCCTTTGGGCCGGTGAGGGATTTCATCGACGTCTACTTCCAAGGGCTGCGCTGGCACTTCCCCACATTTAACGTGGCCGATTCATGCATCACGGTGGGGGCGTTGCTCCTGCTCCTCTCCGGGCTGGTGGCTGAGAAGGAAGGGGATGTCTCAGGGCCCGAACCGGAAGTGGGCTTGGGAGCGGATCCTGAGGGTCCTGAAACCTAGTTTCAGGACTGCGTTGCTCCGGCCGCTCTTGGTGGCTAGATTCCAACCATGGCTAGCATGGAGGTTGATCTCGCGGGAATTCCTCTTCGGAACCCGATTCTCTCCGGATCCGGTACGTTCGGGCATGGGGTGGAGATGCAGCACATGGTCCCCCTGGAAATGCTGGGGGGCCTGGTCAGCAAGACAGTCACCTGTCTGCCGCGTCCCGGTAACCCCGCCCCACGCATCGCGGAAACCAAAGCTGGCTTCCTGAACTCGATCGGATTGGAGAATCGCGGGCTTGCGTCCTACATCGAGTTCGTCCTTCCGGAGGTGGAGAGTGCCGGGACGGTCATCGTTACGAACATTGGCGGCGAGAGCGTAGAGGATTACGTCGCTGCCGCAGAAGCCCTGGCGGGCTTCGACGTGATCTCTGCCCTGGAGATCAACCTCTCATGTCCGAACGTGGACGGAGGCCGGCTTCCCTTCAGTACGGATCCTGCTCGGGCGGAGGAAGTGCTGAGGGCGGTGAGCGCCGTTACGGACAAGCCCCTTTGGGCGAAACTCTCGCCAAACGTAACGCGCATCGATGAGATCGCTCGCGGTGCTGAGGCGGGCGGCGCGAGCGCCATCACGGCGGTCAACACCCTGCTTGGGATGGGCGTGGACTGGCGCACCGGAAAGCCGTCCTTGGCGACGGTTATGGGCGGCTATTCGGGGATCGGCATGGGGCCCGTTGCTCTGCGCTGTGCCTGGCAGTGTGTCCAAGCGGTCGACATCCCCGTCGTGGGTTGTGGGGGCATCGCCGATGCAGAGGATGTCCTGGCTTTCTTAGCTGTTGGCTGCCATGCCGTTCAGGTGGGTACGGCGAGCTTCTCTGATCCAGCTATGCTCGGCCGGTTGGCGGGAGAAGTCGAGCAACTACTGGACGAAGCGGGCGTGAAGAGTGTGCTGGATGTGGTGGGCTGCATGGAGGCCCCCAGGTGATGGTAATGGATGTGTGTCATGCGACTGGCTGAGATCACGTCGCAGATGATGGGGCGCGCTATCGACATCTACTTCGAGCATGCGTTTCCCGCGGCCTTGGGCAAGAGCCCTGCGCGATCCGCAGAGGAGCTGAAAAAGCAGGTGAGCCTTGAACAGCCCTCAGCCCTGTTCGATGCTCCGGACGGCAGGAGTGAGGGAGTCTTACCCCGCCATGTGGTTCGGCTGGGGAATCACGGCTATCCGTTCATGAAGTTGGTGGTGCAGGAGTACATCCTGGATGGTGAGTACTTCTTCTCCGTGGATACTCACGATGCTCTGAAGGTCTCGCCGGAGATGCCGGACTACGAAGCGTGGTGTGAGGTGCGCCGCGAGAACCGGCGCCTGAAGGAGACCATTGAGGAAGCTTGGGCTGGGGCGGGATTGCCGACACACGAGGAGTTGCGCTCCCTCGCTGAGGGCATCGCTGGCACGGAAGCTGAGAATGGCAGCTCGGGGCGGATCATGGTCGTGGATGACGAGCGGGACGTGGCTTTGGGGTTGGCCGCCCTTCTGCGTGCGCGGGGTTTCGTGGTGGATACAGCGTTCGATGGCCAAGAGGTGGTGGATCGTCTCAAGGCTGGAGAGGTGCCGGATCTGCTGCTGTTGGACTACTCGATGCCCGAATTGGACGGCGAGGAGGTGATGCTGACCCTGAGGGCGGATCCTGAGTTTGCGCAGATGCCTATCCTGCTGGCCACGGCGAGCAACATTGACCTAGAGACCATGACCCGGGCGAATGGCCTGTTGCGAAAGCCGTACACGCGGGGAGTGTTGTTTCAAATGATCCAGGGGTTGATCGGGTGAGGGTGTGCGGGGCGTGGGTACCCGTCTGTAATCAAGCGGAGCCCACCTCTGCCTGCGGGGGTTGTCCCTCTCCCCCTCACCTCGTCTAATACCCCCCCGATACCCCGCCCCGAGGTCTCAGCGGGCCTCCAAAATCCAAAGCTTCACGCCCATCACCCCATGATTTGGGACGATTTCACAGACAAGATATCCCTCACGGGGGAAAAGATCGGCCGCAGTCTCAAGTCCCTTTTCGGATCTGAGAACGAGCGCATGGTGCGCTCCATGCAGCCGGTCATCGCTCAGATCAACGGACTTGAGTCTTGGGCGCAGGGGCTCGATCAGGAAGCCATGCAGGCTGAGATGGTGCGGCTCAAGGAGGCGATCGCAGAGGGGGAGAGCACTCTTGATGAGGCGCTACCCCACGTCTTTGCCATGGTCCGCGAGGCCTCGGTGCGCACGCTCGGGCTGCGTCACTACGACGTTCAACTCGTGGGGGGCTATGTGCTCCACCAGGGCCGCATTGCCGAGATGATGACAGGCGAAGGCAAGACCCTCGTGGCGACCTTGGCTCTATCGCTCAACACCCTCGCCGGGCGGCCTGTCTACCTCGTCACGGTCAATGACTATCTGGCCAAGCGGGACGCACATTGGATGAGTCCCATCTACAACTATCTGGGTTTGACGGTTGGAGCCATTCAGTCCGCGATGGATCCGCGCGATCGCAAGCCCGTCTACGCGTGCGACATCATCTACGCGACAAACAACGAGATGGGGTTCGACTACCTGCGGGACAACATGAAGACCACGGTCGATGAACAGGTTCAGAGCGACCTGTATTATGTCATCGTGGACGAGGTGGACTCGATCCTGGTCGATGAGGCCCGGACTCCGCTGATCATCTCCGGTCCGGCGGAGGAGCACGTAGGCAAGTACATCCAGGCCGACCAGATCGTGCGCCAATTGACCATAGATGTGCACTACGAGGTCAAGGAGAAGGAGAAGAGCGCCTCGCTGACCGAGGCGGGTATCGAGGAGGCTGAGCGGCTTCTCGAAATTGAGTCCTTTTACGAGCCCGGGTTCGAGGACTGGCCGCACTACCTCGAGAACTCCATCCGTGCCTATGAGCTCTACACCAAGGATAAGGAGTACGTGGTTGAGCCCGCCGAGGATCGGCACACTGGCGAGCTCAGGCCCGAAGTCATTATCGTCGATGAGTTCACCGGTCGGAAGATGCAGGGCCGGCGTTGGTCGGACGGGCTCCATCAGGCGGTCGAGGTCAAGGAAGGGCTCGAACCCAAGAAAGAGTCCCAGACCCTGGCTACGATCACCTTCCAGAATTACTTCCGGATGTACGAGAAGCTGTCCGGCATGACCGGAACGGCGCTCACCGAGGCGGGTGAATTCCACAAGATTTACAACCTAGATGTGGTTTCGATTCCCACCAACCTGCCCATCGCGAGGGACGACGGCAACGACGTCGTCTATCGCACCGAGGATGAGAAGTGGAACGCCATCGTCGAAGAGATTGAGCGGTTGCACGAGAACGGGCAACCGGTCTTGGTTGGTACTGCATCCGTGGAGAACTCCGAGCACGTCTCCAGCTTGCTGACGGGAGTGCAGATCAAGCATGAGGTGCTGAACGCCAAGAACCACGAGCGTGAAGCGCACATCATCGCCACCGCCGGTGAGGCACGCTCCGTAACCGTGGCCACCAACATGGCCGGCCGGGGAACAGACATCAAGCTGGGCGGCAACTTCGAATATCGCTTGGGGCTCGCCCTTGAGGAGCAGGGGCTGACGGAGGGCGAGGCAGACCAGCTAGAGCAGATCAATAAGATTCGCGAGGAGGTTCGCGAGCTGTGCGACGCTGACGAGGCCCAGGTGCTGGAGAGCGGCGGGTTGTATGTGCTCGGTACTGAGCGGCATGAGGCACGCCGGATCGACAACCAGTTGCGCGGTCGTACTGGGCGCCAGGGCGACGTAGGCGCAAGCCGCTTCTTTCTAAGCCTGCAAGATCCGTTGATGCGCATCTTCTACCGCGACTGGGTGACCAACGCGATGGAGAAGCTGGGCATGAGCGAGGGGCAGGAGATCGAATCTGGCATGGTGAGCCGGGCGATTGCGCGCGCTCAGAAGAAGGTCGAGGACCGTAACTTCGAGGTGCGCAAGTCCCTGCTTGAGTACGACGAGGTGATGAACCAGCAGCGCAAGACGATCTACACCGTGCGCCAGGACGTGCTTGAGAAGAAGGGTCTCAAGGACAAGATCCTGACCATGATCGGCAATGTGGTGGAGAACTCCTCGCGTGTTTACGCCGGCGACCCTGCCGGTTTCACTGAGTGGTGCCAGAAGACCTTCAACGTTGAGACTTCTGAGTCGGAAGCTGTGTCAGCGACGGATACCGAGAATCCGGTCTGCACCGCGGTTATTGAGCGTCTCAACGCGCGCTACGACGAGCGCGAGGCGGAGATGGGAGATGAACTGACCCGGCGCGTGGAGCAATATCTGCTGCTCAACTCCATCGACTCCAAATGGAAGGACCACCTGCATGCCGTGGACTCTCTCAAGGCGGGCATCGGTCTGCGAGGCTATGGCCAGCAGGATCCCAAGGTGGCCTACAAGAAGGAGGGCACCGAGCTGTTCCACGAGAAGCTCCTGCCCGCAGTTGAGAACGAGGTGGCCAGTCTGATCCTTCGCATCCAGGCCCGGCGACCCGAGGAATCCCAGGGCGAGGGTGACGAGCAACCTCAAGAGGGAGGACTCATGCCGCGCGGCATGGTGCGTGCGGGCCAGGCTGTGCCAGGCGGTGGCCCCACGGCGCCGACTCCCGAACAGCTTGCGGCTCTGCGCCAGCGCATGCAGCAGCAAAATGCGCGCAGGGCCATGCGGCCGCAGGTACCTGCATCCAACGCCTTTGACGTGATGCGTCGTGGGCAGGGCGGGGCTGGCGGCGGGGGAAGTACCCAAGAAGCCTCACCGGCGCCCGCATCGGCGCCCACAGGGTTCGAGGGGACAGGACGCAATGATCCCTGCCCGTGCGGCAGCGGCAAGAAGTTCAAGAAGTGCCACGGAGCCGGGTGAGTCCCGAGGCGGGTAGCCAGCCATGACGGTGAGCGCGCCCCTAGGTCCTGATCCCCACGCGGGGCTTCGTATTACACTTCTCTATTGGGTGTATGACATGCTCTGGACTGTGGCCCTGCTTCTTACGAGTCCCTGGTGGATCGTGCGAAGCCTCATGCATGCGCCTACCTGGCGTATGGTGCGAGGGAGGCTGACCCTGAATTTGAAGCACTTGGCGCCCACGACAGGTATGCCGCGGATTCTCGTGCACGGGGTGTCGGTGGGGGAGGTCAAGGCGGCCAAGTCTTTGGTCGCGGAGCTCTCCAAGAGCTGTGAGGTCGTCGTGTCCAGCTCCACAAACACGGGCATGCTGGTGGCCCGTCAGTGCTATCCCGAATACAAAGTCGTGCGCTTCCCTGTGGACCACATGTGGTCGGTGGCGCGCTTTATGAACCGAGTGCAGCCCTCCTGCGTCGTTCTCATGGAGTTGGAAATCTGGCCCAACTTCTTGCGCAAAGCCAATCGTCTAGAGGTTCCCGTGGCCATCGTGAGTGGGCGTATCACGCCCTCCAGCCATACCAGCTACCAGCGCTTTGGGACAACGCTACCTCAGTTCCATCGCATCACCGTGTTCGCGGTTCAGGACGAGGAGCATGCCCGGCGGTTCGCCGATCTGGCCGGCTCCCGCGAGCGTGTCGTGATCACGGGTAACGTAAAAATCGACGGGCTGGATACAAGCCCGGTGGTTGACAGTCACTCGCTGGATGAACTGCGTCACTTTGTCGGAGGGGAGCCGGGCCAGTCCGTGCTTGTTGCGGGGTCAACCCACGACCCCGAGGAGGGGCTCGTTGCAAAGGCCTTTCGTCAGGCTGACCCCGGCGCCCGCATGATCTTGGTCCCCCGCCATCCCGAGCGTGGTCGAGCGGTCCTCTCGGACCTTGCGGCTCTGGGTTTGGGTGCTCAACTCCTGACGGAGCTACGGGCAGGGCGCGAGGTGTTGGATAAGACCCAGGCCTTGATCGTCGATACCATCGGCGAGTTGGAAGGCATCTACAGTCTTGCGGACGTGGTCTTTGTAGGGGGCAGTCTCGTGCCCCATGGGGGGCAGAACATGCTGGAGCCTGCCGCCCTCGGCAGAGTCGTCCTCCACGGGCCCCATGTGGACAACTTTACCCAGGAGGCTGGGCTTCTGGAGAAGGCGGGCGGTAGCCGAATCGTGCGGGACTCAGCGCACCTCGCAGAGGTTCTGGAGGAGCTGCTCAGTGACGAAGCGCAGCGAAAACTCATGGGGCAGGCTGGCCGGGAGGCCGTAGAGGCACAGAAGGGGGCTACGGCCCGGAGCTTGAGAGTCCTGGCGGACCGTTGCGGGCTCAAGCTCTAGCTAGCACCTACCCCGGCTGGAGAAGCATGAGTTGCGAGGGCTCCAGGGGGCCCGGGGGAGGGTATGATGGCATGCCACTTTCGCGCCCGTTGCGGCCATCCCTGTCCATCCCCCCCGACTCCACCTTGCGGGACTCATGTCTCAAGAGGAGATTGTCGATAGGGTCGAAGTTCGGCCCCTCTCTGGCCCCTCCCTGGCCCCTCCCTGGGGCCTCCATCCACCGCCATCCAAGCCCAACCCCCTTCTCTCATGGCCCGCACCCTCTTCACCTCTGAATCCGTCTCGATGGGACACCCCGACAAGGTGGCCGACCAGATATCAGACGCCATTCTAGACGCCATTCTTGCCGGCGATTCCACAAGCCGCGTCGCATGCGAAACCATGGTGACTACAGGTCTGTGCGTGATAGCTGGCGAAATCACGACTCGGTCCGTCGTGAACTACCAGGAGATCGCGCGTGAGACAATCAAGCGCATCGGCTACGACAACGACGACTACGGGATCAATGGCGATACTTGCGCGGTGATGGTCACCCTCGACAAGCAGTCGCCGGATATCAGCCAGGGTGTCTCCGTTGGGGAGGGCCTGCACAAGGAACAAGGTGCCGGCGACCAGGGACTTATGTTCGGTTATGCCTGCGACGAAACCGAGACGCTGATGCCTTTCCCCATCCACTACTCACACCGCCTGGTGGAGAAGTTGGCCGAACTGCGTCAGAGTGGTGCGCTGCCTTGGTTGCGCCCCGACAGCAAGAGTCAGGTGACGGTGGAGTACGAGGACGGTCGTCCGGTTCGCGTGCACACGGTAGTCATCTCGACCCAGCACGATCCGAGCGTGAACGGCAAGGATGATGAGCAGGACGTGCTCTTGGAGATTCGCAACACTCTCATCGAGGAGTGTGTCAAGGCGGTCATTCCCGCAGAGTTCCTCGACGACGAGACCATCTACCACATCAACCCCACCGGCAAGTTCGTTCTGGGCGGGCCTCATGGGGACTGCGGCCTGACCGGCCGTAAGATTATCGTGGACACCTATGGCGGCATGGGCCGGCACGGGGGCGGCGCCTTCTCCGGCAAGGATCCCTCCAAGGTGGACCGCAGCGCAGCTTACGCTGCCCGCTGGGTGGCCAAGAATGTCGTCGCCGCTGGATTGGCGACCCGTTGCGAGGTTCAACTCTCCTACGCCATCGGCGTACCCAAGCCCCTGTCCGTTCTGGTGGACACCTTCGGTACCGCGACCGTGGACGAGGCGGCTATCTCCAAGGCCGTGGATGTGGTCTTTGACCTGTCGCCTGCCGGCATCATCGAGGCCCTTGACCTGCGCCGCCCGATCTTCGAGGCCACGGCCTATCACGGCCACTTCGGGCGCGATGGGTTCAGTTGGGAGACGACGGACAAGGCTGCGGAGCTGAGGGCGGCCCTCGGGGATACGGTCTAGATCCGGGCCCTAGGGCCGTCAGGGAGGTTCTTCGTGTCCAGGGGGGAGGTCCTCGCCCACAGGCTGGAGTCCTGCACCTACAAGATCCCTGCGTGACTGGCGCGGCCCGCTGGGGTACAACCTGCCCGTCCGGTCCTCTTCTCTCCACCCGCTCGCCCATGCTGCAACCTCCCCAGTTCCTCGCTTCCAATCTGGCCCAAGGCATCCGGGCACCGGGCCGTCGCTCGGGATTCACCCTGATCGAGTTGCTGGCCGTGATCCTGATCATCGGGATCCTGGCTACGTTCTTGATCCCGAAGATCCCGTTCATCCAGGAGCGTGCTTACATCACCGCTTGCCGGGCCAACCTGGGCGAGATTGGTAAAGGCCTCTTGGCCTACCAGAGTCGATTTGACGGGATGCCCAGGGAGGGCGGTGCCAAGTTCTTCTGCGTGCTTATCAAGCAGGACCTGATCTGGGAGAACACCCCCAAGTCAGCTCGTGGGTTGACTTGTCCCGGGGTGGACTACAACGCGCTGCCCGGCCTGCAGGGCCTTGAAGAGGAACAGTGGTATGCGGACTACGACAGCGTGGACGGCACCTACACTGCTTACGCTGGTCGCGATGTCAAGGAGTACGGCTTCCGGCGCAAGGTGCTGAGTGGCAAGCAAGTGCTCGTCGCCGATGACAACGATCCCGAGAACAACCACAAGAGCACAACCCTGGCCCTGATGGGGGACTGGACCGTACGCGAGTACGATATGGCCACCCTGAAGGACAAGAAGATGATCGACGTGGAGGAGGAGGTGCTCCTCGTGGGCCCCGAGTCTCCGGTGGAAGAGCTACAGAAACTGTCTCTGGATTAGCCCACCATGTCTTCCGTAGCAGCGCGAAACTGCGTGCCAGAAGAGTCTCGGCCAGGAGTTCAGACCTGGCTTCGAACGGACGATAGCATGCTCACGCACCCCGCCCGGGTCCGTAGATAACACACTCATCATGCTCCCCCTAGCCATCCTGCGTGCCATGCGACCCCACCAGTGGGTCAAGAACATCTTCGTGGGTGCCGCGTTGCTGTTCTCCTGGGCCCAGAGCGGAGAGCCCGACACCGCACACCTGACATCGGTCCTTCTTGCGATTGTGGCCTTCAGTTTGGGGGCCAGCGCGATCTACGTGATCAACGACATCATGGACGTGGAGAGCGATCGCGCACACCCGACCAAGTGCAAGCGTCCCATCGCGGCGGGCGAGATGTCCATCCCCATCGCGCTGGTGGTGAGTGTCGCGTCTGTTGTGGGTGCCTTGGCATTGGCGCTGAAGATCGCTCCAGATTCAGACCACAGAGTGGCCTGGGTCGTCCTCGCTTACATGCTCATGAACCTGCTCTACAGCGTAAAGCTGAAGCATGTCGTCATCATCGACGCCTTCATCATTGCAGCCGGTTTCCTCATGCGCCTCGGGGCCGGAGCCGCGGCCGCAGACTTGCCCCTGTCCAGCTGGATCATCCTGTGCACGTTCTTTCTGGCACTGTTCTTGGCCTTCTGCAAGCGCAAGGCGGAGATTGATCTGCTGGGTGAAAATCGCGGCGGTCACCGCAAGATCCTCTTGGAATACACACCTGTGTTTCTGGATCAGATCACCGTCGTCCTCGCCGCTTGCACCGTGATCACCTATGCGATGTGGACGGTCCAGGATCCTACGAATACGGCTGAGGCCGTGGACAAGGCTTGGCTAGGCGAGGCCCAAATGGTGCTCACCGTGCCGTTCGTGGTATTCGGTCTCTTCCGATATCTCCTGCTCGTGCAGACCCAGAAAGGTGGCGGCAGCCCGACACGCGTCCTTCTCGGTGGCGACCCTATTTTCGTGGCGAATTGCCTGGCTTACGTCGTGGCCGTGTTCGTGATCGCGAAGGGTTACCTGGCTTAGTCGCCCGTAGCCTGCAGAATTTCTGGGAGGAGACCTGGGAGGAGTTGCGAGAGAAGTTGGCTGCGGTCACCGAACCTCTGTCGCACTTGATCCAGGGAGGGGATCACCCCCGGAGGACCCGCTGCGGCGCGCCACGCTTCAAGAGCCGCGCCAAAACCCTTGCGCTCGGCCTGTGAATTGCGCCAGAGCCAGGTCTCCAGGGCCAGCTCCGCGCCTTCTCCATCGGCGAGGGGATCGGCCAGCTGCTGTCCCAGCCAGGGCGCTACCTCATCGCCCGCGTCTAGCAGCACCATGGCCGTCGCTGCGGCCAGGCAGAGGTCGGTGGGCTCTCTGTCGGGCTGGAAGGCTGCCCGCAGGCTGGGAAGCCCATCCGCCAGCCCAGTGCGTCCCAGGGCCCTGAGGGCCGCCACACGCAGCTCATGGGCCTGCCCGGGTGCGCTCATGGCGGCTAGGGCAGACACTGCCGGGGGATGGCCCACGCGGCCCAGGGCCTCGGCGGCTGCGGGGGCAAGGCGCGGGTCGGCCAAGGCGGCCAGCAGTGCGGGCCCGCTGGAGACGGCTCGCGGGCCCATGCGCTCCAGGACCTGGGCTGTGTGCAGGCGCACGTGGGCATCGGTATCTCCCAGGGCTGGTGCGATCTCCCGCGCCACCCATGGGCCCATGTTCGAGAGTACGTGGCGCGCATCGTCCACTCCGCGCAGCTGGAAGTGCTCCTCGGAGAGCTCGTTCACCAGCTTCCATACCTCGCGTCGCAGGCGCAGTGAGGGTGTGGGCTGGGGGAGCTCATCGGCGCGCTGGGAGGACCACAACCCGGCGAGCTGGGTCGGCTCGACACCCGCACGTTCCGCCGCGGCCTGAAGGAGCTCGGTCGCCGTGGCGCGCTGGGTTTCATCTGCACCGCGCTGGGCTAGATCTTCCAGGGCGGCTAGGCCGGCATAGTTCTCGAAGTGCAGCAGGGCACGCCCCAGCCACAGAAACGTCCCCGGATCCTTCTCGTAGCGCAGGCGGCGTAACAGCCGGGGCAGGACCTGATCCTGACTCGTGTCGCCCAGGTACCAGGCGCACCAGCTTCGCATCCAGGGTTCGCTGGCCTGCTCGACCTGCCTCATCAAAATTTCTGCTGCGCGCGGGTGGTCGAGGGCTCCGAGGAGTTCGGCTGCTGCAAGGCGCAGGGCCGTTTCCCTCGCGCTGTCGGCCACGTGTTCACCAAGCCGGCCGATAGCTGCTGGTCCCACATCGGCGCGGATAGCTTCCAGTGGAATGGCGCGCAAAGCGCCCTTGGAGCTGGCCAACATGGTCACCAATCCGTCCACCTCTTCCATATCCTGGGCGTCCAATTCGAGCAGGATCTCGGGTGCGCCCAATTGTTGCGCCAGGTCGGCCAGGCGTTCGCTGACAACCGGGCCCAGCTTTGGGGCGGGGGAGGGTTTGGAGTCCGACTCGCCACCGCAACCGATGCAGACCAGTACGGACCCGGTGACCCAGGCGCGCAGGCTCATTTCGCGTCCCCGGCCCTATCCACTGTTACCCGATGGACTTCCTGGGAGTCGCTCAGGGGATCGGTCACCTGATCCAGGGTATAGGGCTCTCCGGTGGCGCGATCGCGGTAGAAGGGCGTGAGCTTGTAGACCAGGAGCACCTCCAAGGAGCCCGTCGCCTCCGGCCCGTCGATACGCAGTTCGCGCTCCTCGGCGGGCATCAAGAGGGTGCTGGGCACGTCCACCTCCCAGCGGTAGGGATCGCGGATGCGGTGCAAGTGACGCCAGGGCAGCTCCTCTCCGGACTCGGCGAGGGGACGCCACCACAGATCCGAGGCACGCGAGCGCTCGTCCGTGGGGTAGGAGTGCGCCGCGGCCACGTTGCTTACCTGCACGCCCACCCCGTTGGCGTCGCGTTGGGCCGTGAGCGTGACCGCAGAGGCAACCAAGTCCAGGTCGTGTCCCCCGGGCATACCGTGGTGTCGTCCACGATTGGGGTCGCCGTCCCGGAAGGGCATGTGACAGTGGATGCAGCCCTCTCCGCGTTCGGCCCAAGCCGTGTCACGCCATTGGTCCACGGTCTTGTGTTGGTTATGGCAGACGCCGCAGTAGTCTTCGCGCTGGAGTTGGACCGTAGCCTGTGGCTTGCATGCGGCGCGTGGGTTATCGATGGTGCCAGCCATTCTTCCGTTGGGCAGCAAGTGGCAGGCGATGCAGTCCACCCCTTCGCTGCGACGCGAAGAGCGTGGCAACACCCGATTGCCCACGCCCGTTTCGAACACAGGGCGCGGCGCGTGGCAGTCGATGCAGTCCTTGTTCTGGAAGTTGTTTGACTGGCTGGGCGCACGCACGTCCGGGTCGGTCCAAGAGCGCGCATGCCAGGAATCTTGCCACTCGGCAAAGACCTCCTCGTGACAGGGCATGCACTGGCGTGAGGAGGTCCAGGTCTGCGGTCCTGCCGTGGCCTCGCTGCCCCCGGTGATCAGCAAGGAAACGAGCAACCACAAGAACATGGCCGAGACGAAGATGCCGGCGCTCATTCTCATGTGTTGTTCTCCCCGGCCAGGGTGCCGTCGGCTCGCATGTGTAAGGTTCGGTCAGTCATGGACGAGGCTTCGGCCGGATCGTGGGTTACGTGCAGGATCGTGAGATCCAGTCGTCGCCGTAAGTTCTCAAACAGCTCCAGCAGGCTCGTGCGTCGCTCGGCGTCCAGAGGACCGAGAGGTTCGTCCAGTAGGAGCAGGCGTGGGCGGGGGGCCAGGGCGCGAGCCAAGCCAAGACGCTGAGCCTCGCCACCGGATAGGGTGCCCGGTCGGCGATCTTCGAACCCCTCCAGTCCGACCTGGGTGAGGAGTTCAGCTCGGCGCGCATCCCACTCGGCCGGAGCGATAGCGGCGCAGCGCAGTACAAAGTTCAGGTGGGCGGCGACGTTCATGTGGGGCCACAGGGCGCCCCCCTGGAACAGGAACCCGATTCCGCGTTTGCGGGGAGGGAGCAGGGTCTTGGAGCCGCGACTGACCTCCTGCCCGAAGAGAGATATATCACCCGATTCCGTGGGAAGGAGTCCGGCGAGAATGCGCAGGAGGCTGCTCTTGCCGCATCCCGATGGTCCCACCAGCAGGGCGTGCTCACCGACTGCCAGCTCTAGGTCCAAGGGGCCCAGGTTGGCGCTCGCCCCCAGGCGCGTTCGGAGCCCCCGAGCGCTGATGGCGGATCGATTATTGTCGGTCACGGTAGTACCTCTAGTTCTTTGCCGCTGAACAGTCGCCAGAGGACCCCCGGCACGATGGTGACGAAGAGAATCAAGAGGGCTAGGGCGGCGACGAAGTCATCGCGTCCGAAGTGGACGGCATTGAACATACGAAACATGACCGTGTCGTTGGCAGCGGGCACCAGGATAGCGGTGTCCAGCTCACGCATGGCTAGGACGAACATCAGTATCCAGCCGCCCATGAGGGAGGGCAGTAGGGCGGGTGCGACGATGCGCGCCATGCGGCGCATGGGACTGGCGCCGGCCAGCTCGGCGGCCTGCTCTAATTCCCGATCCATGGAGGCCACGGCGCTCGCGCTGATCAGGGTGGGGAAGGCCAGGAAGCGACCGATGTAGAGCACCACGACCATGCCCCCGCTGGTGTAGAACGCGTAGGTATAGGTCCCGTTCCACACAGCGATGTTGCCAATGCCGAACAGGATGGCAGGAGCGGCCAGGGGCAAGACGCACAGCATCTCCAGGAACCAGCCGTGACGCCAGCGCGCGATGGCGTGCCCCAGGACCAGGGCGACGGGCAGAGCCAGAGTTGCGGCCAGAATGGAGTAGCCCAGGCTGGCCAGCAAATTGTCACGGCACAGATCGATGGCTTTGCCGAAGGCAGCTTGGAACTTGTACACGCTCCAGCCGGAAGGGCCGCCCCCCGCCTCAAACAGCATGCGTCCCACGGGAATCAGCGCGCCCAAGGTGATCAGGCCCCAGGCCGCCAGGCCCAGAGGCCAGCGCCAGCTCCCGAGGGAGAGGGTGCGCGGGGCCACGAAGTCCGAGTCCAGGGTGGCCAGGGTTCCACGGCGGCGTAGGGCGAGGGCCGGCAGGAGGGCTGCCAGGATCAGGACCACTAGGGGGAGGGCCGTCGCCACGGCGCGTGAGTCGCTGCCGTTCACCTGCCAGGTGGCGAATACCTCGTCGGCGTAGACGTTGAACTTGCGACCCACCGAGGAGACGAAGTCGGGCACGGCGAAATCACTGGCGGCGAACAGGAATGCGAAGCAGGTCCCGCTCAAGGCAGCGGGTAGGAGCAGGCCGAACTCCATGCGCAACACTCCGCTCAGCCCACCGCTCAGCAGGGCGGCCTCTTCCCGGCGCCCATCCACCCGGCGCGCGGCCTTGGCCGTGAACAGAGCGACGATAGGGAAGGTGGACAGGCCCATGAGCAGGATCGTCATGGGGGCCCCGCGCAGTTGCGGAACGAGTACGGTCCAGCTCACCGCCAGGAGTAAGGGCGGCATGATCAGGGGCACTAACCCCAGGGAGCGCAGCCAGGTGGCACCGGGAAGATCGGTGCGCGCTGTCAGGTACCCGAAGGGTGCGCCGACTAAGAGCGCCAATCCCGCGGCGCCGCCTCCAAGGAGGAGGGTGCGGCCAAGCAGGCTCAGGGTGCGTTCGTCGAGCAGGCCCTGAAGGGCGGCCGGATCCTGAACCACGCGCAGGATCATGACGGCCACGGGTGCTAGCCCCGCGACGGCCAGGACAGCCAGGGAGAGTGTCAAAAGGGTGCGACTCAAGGGTTCAGAAATAGATCCTTGAGGGTGCGCGTCCGGTCAGCGATCTGGGCTCCGAGAGCGGTATAGCTCACGCGCATGGCAACCAAGTCCGAGGCGACGTGCGGGGGGCGGGAGACAGAAGCGCGCACAGGAATCTGTGCGGAGCGGGAGAATGCCATGCGCTCTTCGATCTCCTCGGACAGGACCCAGTCCACGAACTGTTCGGCGGCGCTGCGGTGGGGAGCGTCCTGGAGAATGGCGATCGTGTTGGGGATCAGAAGCGTTCCCAAGGGCGGCTGGCCCTCTGGGCCGGGCTCCTGATCGGGCAGGATGCGCATCACCGGCGCGCCCTTGAGTCGGGCCACATTAAAGTCGTCGGTGTCCGTCCAAGCCCAGGCGAGCTGTCCTGACTCCACCAGTTGGCGTGTACGTCCATTGCTCTGCGCCACGTGGACGGGTGGGCTGTCCAAGGCCGAGCCTTTGGCGATGGTCGTCAGGTAGCGCAAGGCGGCCTCCTCGCCGATCGCATCGAACAGGGCGCAAGCATGGGTCAGGGTGGTGCCCGTGAGGGGGCGCGCAAAGGCCACCCTTCCGGCCCACCGCGGGTCCAGCAGGTCCCACATCCCTTGAATGCTCTCGGGGTCGGCGACCAGTTCCGTATTGACGATGAGGCAGCGGGCGCGGGCGGCGAACCCGGTCCAGCGCCCTTGCGGATCTTTGAATTGGTCGGGGATCCCTTCCGCGCTGGGGGAGATGTAGGGCGCCAGGAACCCCAGGTTGGCGAGGCGCACGGTCTGGGCGACCTCGTTGTTCCAGTAGACGTCGCAGCGCGGGACTTTGGCTTCTTCGATGATGCGCTGCACCAGACCCACGGTCTTGTTGGCCTCCGTGTCGTACTCGGCACGGACATTGAGCCCGGTCTGAGTTTCAAACTCCTGAATCAGCTCCTGGGAAAACTCCTGATCCAGTGAGACGTAGACCACCAGGTCCGGCTGGCTGCAGGCGCTGAGGCCCAAGACGGCAGCGGAGGTTAGGCCCTGGAGGGCTCTGAGGGACAGTCGGGGGGCTCGGTGCATTGTGGGGGGCGCGGCACGGCCGCAGGGGGACAGGGGCGCGGGCAGCCTAGCACCATTGGCCTCCTAGGCGAATCCCGTGCCAGATCCGGCTGCTGGGCTGCTTGACGGCTTTCGAGGGGGGCCAGTAGCCTCTCGTGTTCCCCGCCCGTAACCCGACTGTCCCTCCAGGCCTCACTCCATTGAATCTCGCCCAACGTATGTCCCTCCTGGGGACCGAAACTGCCTTCGAGGTCCTCGCCAAGGCCAAGCGCCTCGAGGCCCAGGGAAAGGACATCGTGCACCTGCACATCGGTGCTCCTGATTTTCTCACTCCGCCCAATATCGTGGCCGCTGGCGAGAAAGCTCTGCGCGACGGATGGCACAAGTACACACCTGCTAAGGGTATCCCGGAGCTGCGGGAGGCTGTCTGTGAGGACATCCTGACCCATCGCGGGGCGCAGGTTAGTCCTGACGATGTGCTGATCGTGCCGGGTGGCAAGCCGACGATGTTCTACGCGATCATGATGTTCGGAGAGCCGGGCAAGGAGATCCTCTATCCCAACCCCGGCTTTCCCATCTACGAATCCTTGATCCGTTGGTCGGGAGCCACACCCGTGCCGATCGAACTGCGTGAGGAGAATGGATTCTCATTCAGTGCGGAGCACGTCCTGGAACAGATCACGCCGAACACTTCGATGTTGATCATCAATACTCCGGCCAACCCGACGGGGGGCGTGCTGCCGCGGAAGGAATTGGACCTTCTCGTGGCGGGGCTGGAAGCGCACCCGCATGTGACGATTCTCTGTGATGAGATCTACTCGCGCTTGTTGTACGACGGTGAGGAGCACGTGAGCATCCTGCAATACCCTGAGGTGCGTGACCGCGCCATCATGTTGGATGGTTGGAGCAAGACCTACGCCATGACAGGCTGGCGTCTCGGCTACGGGGTGTGGCCCAGCTCTATTATCGATCAGGCTGAACGCCTCCAGATCAACTCCTCTTCTTGCGCCAACGCCGTCACTCAAGTTGCGGCCATTGAGGCCCTGCGCGGACCGCAGGACGCGGTGGATGCCATGTGCGCGGCCTTTGACGAACGCCGACTCATTATTCACGAGGAATTGAATGCCATCCCCGGATTCTCCTGCGTGATGCCCAAGGGTGCTTTCTATGCATTCCCCAACACGTCGGGCACGGGCATCGAATCCCGGGAGCTCGAAGAGCGTTTCTTGAATGATGCTGGAGTGGCCTGTTTGGCCGGCACCAGCTTCGGCGCCCTCGGCGAGGGCTATATGCGTTTCAGCTACGCCAACAGCATCGAGAACATTAGGGAAGGCCTGCGCCGCGTTGCGGCTAACCTTGAGTCCGCATGAGAAACGCCGATTTTCGCAGCGACACACTGACTCAGCCCTCGCCGTCCATGCGCGAAGCCATGGCGGTAGCCGTAGTGGGGGACGACGTGTTGGACGGTGACCCCACCGTAGGGGAGTTGGAGAGTGAAGCGGCCGCGTGGTTGGGTAAGCCGGGCGCCCTGTTCGTGCCCTCTGGCACTATGGCCAACCAAGTGGCTCTGGGGGCCTGGACGGAGCCGGGCGACGAGATCGTCGTCAGCCGCTGGGCTCACGTAACCACTTTTGAAGCGGGAGCAGCCGGTTATCTTCACGGACTGCAGTCCATCACCTTGGGTGATGCGGACGGCGGGATGGATCCCGAAGCTGTGCGCGAGGCCTTGCGGCCGGACTTCATCCATTGCCCCCGCACGGGCCTGGTGTGCCTAGAGCAGACCCACAACTACGCGGGTGGCCGGGTTTTACCTCTGTCCATGGTGCAGGGTGTTGGGGCCGTGGCGCGCGAAGCTGGGGTGCCTGTTCACCTGGATGGAGCGCGTTTGGCGAACGCGGTGATCGCCAGTGGCATCAAGGCCTCCGATTGGTGTGAGTCCGCTGATTCCGTTTCACTCTGCCTCTCAAAAGGACTGGGCGCACCGGTTGGATCAGTGATCGCAGGGGACGAGGAATTCCTAGAGCGCGCGCGCTTGATTCGTAAACGCCTGGGGGGCTGGATGCGTCAGTCCGGCATACTGGCAGCAGCGGGCTTGATCGCGTTGCGCGAGGGTGTGGAGCGGTTGGCGCTTGACCACGACTTGGCCCAGCAGTTGGCCCAGCGTCTGGGTGAGGTCGACGGCTTGATTACCGACCCGGCCAGCGTGGATACCAATATCGTCATGGTCGGCGTGGAGCGTGAAGGCTGGAGCGCCCCTCGGTTGGCGGAAGCTCTCGGAGAGCGCGGCGTGGGGGTTATGCCCATGGGGCCGAACCTCCGCTTCGTCACCCATCTTGGAGTGGGCCCCGAAGACGTGGATCATTTAGTGACTTCTGTGGAAGATCTTCTTCAATAACCCTCGAGTCTGACGGGGTCGGGTACGCGTGCTCGTGCCCGTGGGTTAGGATGCTCTGGAGCGGCGTATGACTGCCGCGCCCTACTCTCTCTCCCTCGGGCCGAGTCCCGCAAGGTCAATTCTCCTATGGGCATCTTCAAGGCCTACGACATCCGCGGTCTCTTCCCCGAGGAACTTGACGCTGAGTTGGCGCGCAAGATCGGGCACGCTTTTGCACGCCTGATCGGGGGCAAACGTCTTTTGGTCGGGCGAGATATGCGTGTGCACTCCCCTGAGGTGGCGGACGCCGTGATCGAGGGAATGCTTGACGCGGGATCGGACGTCCTCGATATCGGATTGGCCTCCACGCCCATGACGTACTTCGCCATCGGCTCCCAGGACGTGGATGGGGGCCTATGCGTCACGGCTAGTCACAATCCAGGACAGTACAACGGCATGAAGTTGTGTTCCGCTGGGGCGCGCCCCATCAGTCGCGCCAACGGTATTGCGGAATTGGAAACCATGTGCGCAGAGGCCTATCCGGGCCCCATTGGGAAGCGTGGCCAAGTCGAGACGATAGACCTGCTGGAGGCCTACCGGGATCACGTTTGTAGCTTCTTTGATCTGGAGCGCCCGCTCCGTGTCGGGATCGATGTGTCGAATGGGATGGCGGGCCACACCCTGCCCCTCATCCTGCCTGCACTTGAAAAGGTGGAGGCTCAAACGCTTTTCCTTGAACCGGATGGAACCTTCCCCAATCACGAGGCCAACCCACTCAAGGAAGAGAACCTGGATCCTGTGCGCGAGTTGGTTCGGCGTGAGGGGCTGGATTTCGGCGTGTGCTTCGACGGCGACGCGGATCGTTGCTGCTTTGTGGACAACCGCGGGCAGACCGTTCCTGCGGATCTTATGACCGCACTCTTGGCTCGCGACTTCCTATCACGTTCGCCTGGAGCCCCAGTGGTCTACGACCTGCGATCCTCATGGGTGGTCAAGCAGGTGATCGCCGAGTGTGGGGGAGAACCCATTCGGGATCGGGTCGGTCATTCATTCATCAAGGCCACCATGCGCGAACGCGGGGCTCTCTTTGCCGGTGAACTCTCGGGGCACTTCTACTTCAAGGACAACTTCGTCTGCGACTCGGGCGTGATCGCCATGGTGTCGGCCATCAACCTCTTGGGCCGCCAGACCAACGCCTCCAATACCCTTGCGGACTTGGTGGCAGACTTGAGGCGCTTCCATTCGACGGGAGAGGTGAATTTCCGTGTGCAGGACAAGGCGGCGGCCATTGCGGAGTTGAAGGCAACCTACGATCAGGGCCGGCAAGATGACTTGGATGGCATTACGGTGGAGTTTGGAGGGCTGGAGGATGACTCCTGGTGGTGGTTCAACGTGCGCGAATCCAACACCGAGCCCCTGCTGCGGCTCAATTTGGAGGCTTCTAGCGAGGACCTGCGTAATGAGAAGCGGGACGAGTTGATGGCTCTACTGGGGGAGCCGGAGGCCTAAGGTCGCTGCCGAAGGGGGGGATAGAGGGCCTGTGGACCGTGAAAGTTCTTCCGCTACCCTTCAGAAAGACCCTCAGAGGTCAATTGCTTGCCCCTTGGGGGCAAGAAGCCGCCTAAGGCGGCCGACATTTGGAGTAGATAGGCTACGCAGGGCTCCGGGAGACTCCCCGCCTTTGCCGATGAGTAGGGACCGCTTCCCCGGTCCCGCGCTTTCTACATATCCCCATGCTGCAAGTTTCCACACTGCTGGCTCTGTGCCTGCTCCTCCCGGGCTGGGATTCCGCCCAGGACCCCGAAGTCGCTGACGTGCCGGTCGAGGATCCGCTCCAGGACCCAGTCCAGGACCCAGTCCAGGACCCAGTTGAGGACATTGGAGAAGACCCGGAAGCTGATCCCCGACAGATCGATCAAGCCGGTCAAGACCCGGTCCAGTCGGACGCAACGGAGCAAGATCCTGCAGGGATGGAGCGGGTTCGGGTGGCCAAGAAGCTTTCACGGCGCGAGTGGATCAAGCTGATCCGGCGGGACGAGACGGTGGGCTTTACCAGTCGTACGCGCCAGTCAGCTCTGACGGCGTTGAGCGACCCGGCCACGATTGGCGTCGCACGGGCCTGTGCTTTCTTCGCTCTGGGTTCGGTGGCATCGGTCGCATCTCGACCCACGCTGGAGATGGAATCGCAGGAGGCGCCTGGGATTGTCCGTCGTGCAGCCGTCCTGGCCTTGGGGGAACTGGGTGAATCCCTGAATGGCGGCGTAGATGTCCTCATCGAACTGCTAGGGGACCCCGATCCAACCATTGTCAATGATGCCCTGCTGGCGCTGGCGCGCAGTCAGCATGCGCGCGCCGAGGCTCACTTGAAACGCTTGGCCAACGACCCATCTGAGCCTCTCGCGGTGCAGGCGCGTCAGGCATTCGGTTTCGTACGCACTCCCAGTAGGCCTTCCGGGTTTGAGTCGGCCAGCATGCTTCTCAGCCTGCGGTACGAGTCCGCCAAGCGTTACGGGACCTTGAACGGGCGGCCCTGGTCCCAGCAGCGGATTGAGGAGCTCAAGGGAGACGAAGCTTTCCTCGAGGAGGTTGTCCTGATGGCTGCTGCCGAACTCTCGCGGCCTGGGATTAAGGATCATTTCTTGGAGGTTGTCATCGATCCGGGTCTGCCGCTGCGCTGGCGTGCAGCGGCGATGGTGCTTCCGCTCGAAGTCGAAAGCATGATCGCAAGCGGCCTGGGTGGACCCAGTCGCGAGGCTGGCTGGGAGCAGTTGATCGATGGGGCCGTGGAATCCGGCTGGGCGTCCAGCATGCCCGAAACTCTGACGAGGGCCCTAGGCCTGCGTTTGTTGGCACCCACCGCCGCCGCTCAATTGGTGCGTAGCCGGCCCGAGCTCGATGAGAAACTGCGCGCGGCTCTACGCAGCCCGAGGCGGGCATTGCGCATGCGCGCGGCAGAGGCCGTTGGGCGAATGAGCCTGACCGGGTACTTGCTCGACTTGCGCCAGCTTTCCGTGGAAACCCAGACACCGGGGGACGCCGGGCCAGATCGCATGTCTGTGGTCGCAGCCAGTTGGGTGGCGCGGTTGCGCCTCGGTGATGTGGCGGCAGCTGAACCCATAACCGGTGTTCTGGCCGATCGGGTGGGAGCCTACAGCGATTCCGAACGTACATTGGTTCTCGATGCTCTCGAGAAAGGCTATCGCTCTGAGGCCGTTGTTAACTACCTCCTGCACGTCGTTCGCGAGGTGCAGGGCAGCGTGCAGGCTGAGATACAAGCTCTGCTCGCTCGCTCGGGCCATGGCTCTCCGTGGGACGAATTCACTGGCGAGTGGATTGTCATGACGGATGATCAAGCAGCACGGTACCTAGACCCCAGCTGGGACCGTAGCCAAGACCGGTGGAGTGGAACCGGTGCTGGCTTGCGAGCTGCTTACGGGGAAGTGGATCGCGCTTCGAGCACGGCAAGCCGGCTCTTGCGCGGTATCGCTTACTTGCCAGGGGCCGACGACCTCGATTTTCTTGCGCGCGAATTCCCGCTTGAGGGGAACCGTGAAGGCAACATTCTCCTTGCCCATACCCTGATCCAGAACGGTCACGAAAAGATCGAGCCGATTCTGCAGGCTGCCGTGTGGAATGGCCCGTGGCATCGCAGTGTTTTGGCCGCGGCATTGGTGGTTGAGTATTGGGGCGTGGACTTGCTCATGCATTGGGTAGCCAGACCGCCTGTGTCAGCACGCTCCGCCGACCTGCGCCGGGTGGGTTTTGCCATTGGCGAGTGGGGCGGCTTAGCGGCGATTGAGTCGCTTCGCGAGTTCTTGGGCTCCGCCGCCGGGGCCGAGCGTCCGGCACTTCAGGGTGCTCTCTTTGGAGCGCTGACAACGCGTACCCACTAGGAGCCATGGACTCAGGATCCGCGATACCGCCGGATTGGTCCCCGAGTGGGATTGTCACTCTGACGACGGACTTCGGTCTGACGGATCCCTACGTGGGCATCATGAAGGGGGCGATTCTCAAGGAGTACGCCGCAGCTAGGTTTGTAGACCTTACCCACGGGGTGGCGCCTCAGGACGTGCGCGCAGCGGCGTGGTTTCTCTCCAAGAGCTGGAGCTGGTTTCCTGCGGGCAGCGTTCACCTGGCGGTGGTGGATCCGGGCGTCGGAGGGGAACGGCAGATCATCCTGGCCTTCCATGAGGGGCACGCATTCCTGGCGCCCGACAACGGGCTACTTCAGGCCTTCCTGCCGAGCAGTACGCTCCTGTGGCCACTGGACCTAGGCCGCACCGGATTGCCCGCGCCGAGTCATACATTTCACGGGCGGGATATCTTTGCCCCGATCGCGGCCCGATTAGCGGCGGGCACCCCACCTGCTCTCGGTAGGGAAGCCCTTCAGGGCTTGGGGGGGGTAGAATTCCCTGAGGCCGTTCGGTGCTCCGACGGCAGCGTGGATACGGAAATTCTGCTCGTGGACCACTACGGCAACTTGATCAGCGGCTTTTGCCCAGGGCCTGAGGAGGCTGACTCGAGCCTCTGGGAGGTCGGCATCGCTGGACATCTTGTTCCCGGAGCCAAGACCTACGGGGATGTTGGCTCGGGGGACCTGCTTGCCCTGTTAGATTCCTATGGACATATCGAAGTGGCCCAGCGCGATGGCAGCGCGGCGCAAGTGCTGGGTGTCGGGCCGGGAGATCCAATGACTGTGACGAGGAAAAGCAATTGAAGCACAAGCACATCGCACTCTTGGGCGTCCCCATGGACTTGGGTGGGGGCCGGCGAGGAGTGGACATGGGCCCCAGTGCCATCCGCATCGCGGACCTTGGACCGGCCGTGTCCGCCCTTGGGTATGAGTTTGAGGACTGGGGCAACGTCCCCGTTCGGACTCCTGAGGACAGTGACGCTGTCGACCCCAAGGCTCGCTTCCTGGAGGAGATCGCGGACTGCTGTTCGCGCCTACGGGACAAGATTCTGCAGGTGCTCGAGCAGGAGAAGTTTCCCTTGGTTGTTGGCGGCGATCACTCCATCGCGTGCGGAACTCTGGCGGGGCTCTCGACCCACCATCACCGCCGTGGGGAGAAGGTGGGCCTGGTCTGGTTCGATGCGCACGGCGACATGAATACCCCGGAGACGACTGAGTCCGGAAACATACACGGTATGCCCCTAGCCTCGATTCTCGGGCGCGGACCAGATGCTTTGACGCGCTTAGGCGAGAGGTTCCCAATGGTGGACCTCGAGAACGTGGCGCTCGTGGGTATTCGCTCCCTGGATAGCGGTGAGCGTCGGCTTATTCGTGAGCTGGGCGTGGCCTGCTTCACCATGAAGGACATCGATAGCCACGGGATTCACGACGTCATGAAGCAGGCACTGGCGCGGGCGACCAAGGGGACTGCGGGCTTCCACCTGTCTTTTGACATGGATGGAACGGATCCGGAGGTCGCACCGGGCGTGGGGACGCCAGTACCCGGTGGTTTGACCCTGCGTGAAGCTCATACGGTCATGGAGTTGGCCGCAGAGACGGATGCTCTACTGGGCTTGGAGATCACGGAGATCAACCCCATTCTCGATATTGCCAACAAGACCGCCCGACATGGTGCGGACTTCGTCCTTTCCGCGCTGGGAATGCGAACCCTCTAGTACTTACTTGTGACTGGCCTAACACGATCCCTTCTGCAGCACCGTGGGCTCCTGCGCGACTTTGTCGTGCGGGACCTGAAGGCGCGCTACGTGGGGTCCGCGATGGGATTTTTCTGGTCCGTGCTCTTCCCGATCGTGAATTTGGCTGTGTACATGTTCGTGTTCCGGCTCGTGCTCAATGCCCGCTGGTCGGACCGCCAAGGAGCCTACGAGGTGGCGCTGATCATGCTGGCAGGCATCGTCGTCTGGGCGTCCTTTGCAGAGACTCTTTCGCGCACTACGAACTGTTTGGTGGACAATGCCAATCTGATCAAGAAGGTGGTCTTCCCGGCGGAGATCCTCCCTTGGTATTTGACCGCTTCGAGCATGATCAATATGACCATCGGCCTGCCTGTGGTCCTCGGTTGTGTGGCGGTATTTGCGTTTCTTCTGCCACCCAAGACCTTTATCAACGTGCCGGGTCACGTGGAAGGAGGGACGTGGGTCGAGGACCATGCCGTGCTTGGGGAGAACCATGTTCCCTACCAGATGCGCATGCAGTTGACGCGCGGGATGTGGCGTGACGTGATTATCCCTCTTCATGTTTCGGGCAGCGCGACACGCGGGGAGGACTACCTGCTTGCCGTGGACGAGGCGGTCATTCGTCGTGGGGACAACATGGTCTCAGTCGTGATTACCCCCCTCCGCGACGAGGTTCAGGAGGAGGATGAGAGCATCATCATCGAGCTGGGGACACCGGATGGCGCCGAGTTGTACATTCCAGGAGAGGGCGAGGGGTGGGGCGCAACTCGCTGGGAGTGGACGCTTCGGGACGCACC